>NZ_QTQH01000004.1:0-283373 GCF_003853805.1 Burkholderia sp. Bp8994 | reverse complement strand
TCGTAGTCGATGTCTTCCTGTTCGTTCAGGCCGTAGCTGACGACGTTGAACCACTTGCCCGACATGTTCACCGGCGAACCGTGCGTCAGGTGGCCGCCATGCGCGAGGCTCATGCCCATGATCGTGTCGCCCGGCTTGAGCATCGCGAAGAACACGCCCTGGTTCGCCTGCGAACCCGAGTTCGGCTGCACGTTCGCGGCTTCCGCGCCGAACAGCTGCTTCACACGGTCGATCGCCAGTTGCTCGACCACGTCGACGTACTCACAGCCGCCGTAGTAGCGCTTGCCCGGATAACCTTCCGCGTACTTGTTCGTGAGCTGCGAGCCCTGTGCGGCCATCACGGCCGGGCTCGTGTAGTTTTCCGACGCGATCAGCTCGATGTGATCTTCCTGGCGGCGGTTTTCCTGCTCGATCGCTGCAAAGAGTTCGGGATCGACGTTCGCGATGGTGCTTTGGGCTCTGTCAAACATACGGTTTCCGTTAAGTGTGTACAGGTTGACCGGGGCGGCCGAGTACATTGCGCTGCTGGCGGAACCAGCTCGACGTGGCGGAAGAATCCGTATGACGCGAGACGGGACAGCCACCGGCGATGCACGCAACGGCGCACAACGGCTGCCCAGGCGAACGGCAAAAACGGCGCCCCGCGCTTCACGGTGGGATGCTCCACCTTGAACCCGAAGGGTTCTATCGCCAGTCACGCAGGGGTGATGAGCGCGTTAGTTTATTGGATGCGTCATGAATAGGCAACCGCGCGGCAGCGGCCCCGAAACAATAAGGGCCAGATTTTACGCACCCGTGCCGACGCGCTTTGGCGCCTTGCCGCGGTGCGGCAATCTCAGTAGGCTTGCGGGATACTATCCGCTACTTTGTTACCGACCAGGAGCAGCAATGATCGTGTTCGTCACAGGCGCGTCCGCCGGCTTCGGCGCCGCAATCGCCCGAGCCTTCGTCAACGGCGGCCATCGCGTCGTCGCAACCGCGCGCCGCAAGGATCGTCTCGATGCGCTCGCGGCCGAACTCGGCGAGGCACTGCTGCCGCTCGAGCTCGACGTGCGCGACCGCGCCGCAGTAGAAGCCGTGCCGGCCGCCCTTCCCGCCGAATTCGCGGCGCTCGACGTGCTCGTCAACAACGCCGGTCTCGCGCTCGGTGTCGAGCCGGCCCACAAGGCCAGCCTCGACGAGTGGCAAACCATGATCGATACGAACTGCTCGGGCCTCGTGACCGTCACGCACGCGTTGCTGCCCGGCATGATCGAGCGCGGCCGCGGCCATATCTTCAACCTCGGTTCGGTGGCCGGCACCTATCCGTATCCGGGCGGGAACGTATACGGCGCAACCAAGGCTTTCGTCAGACAATTCAGCCTGAACCTGCGCGCCGACCTGATCGGCACGCCGTTGCGCGTAACCGACATCGAGCCGGGCCTCTGCGGCGGCACGGAATTCTCGAACGTCCGCTTCCGCGGCGACGATGCGAAGGCGGCGAACGTCTACCAGAACGTCCAGCCGCTCACGGCCGAGGACATCGCCGACACGATCTACTGGATCGCGACGCGCCCCGCGCACGTCAACATCAACACGATCGAGATGATGCCGGTCGCCCAGGCTCCGGCCGGCCTCACGATCCATCGCGGCTGACACGACGGGCGCAGCCGCGGGCCCGCCTCCGGCCGGCCCGCGGCATGCTGCGCCGTACTACATTCCGTTACGAATCGGTTACGAATCCGGCCTCGGCCTTCCGGTAAAATGCGCGCCATGACTCAGCCTACCCGCTCCCCGGACTCGCACTCCGGCTTCACCTGGCCGGTACGCGTGTACTACGAGGACACCGACGCAGGCGGCATCGTCTTCTATGCCAACTACCTGAAATTCTTCGAGCGCGCTCGCACCGAATGGCTGCGCGCGTGCGGCATCGACCAGCGTCGGCTCGCCGACGACACGGGCGCGATCTTCATCGTCCGCAGCACGACGCTCGACTACCGCGCTCCGGCGCGACTCGACGACACGCTGACGATCACGAGCCGGCCCGGACGCATCGGCCGCGCCTCGGTGGAATTCACGCAGGAAGCATGGCGTGGCGACACGCTGCTCGTCGCCGGACACATCCGCCTCGGCTGCGTCGAACAGATCGGCATCCGGCCCGCGGCGATCCCGCCGGTCGTGCTCGACGCGCTGCAACGCGGGCCCGTCATCGACGCCGGGCAGACTGCCGTACTGTCAACGAAGCTCGGATGAGCACCGTTTAGACAAGGCCCATGAACTTGCCTTCCTGAATCGATACTAAGCAAGGTTCGGCGCCAGGCCAGGCCGGCGCGCCGCGCCACACGCATACCGTGCGCCCTCGCCGGACACCCCCGAAGGGACGTTACTCAAACCTCTATGAACACTTCTCAAGACCTGTCGATCATTTCCCTCGTCCTCAACGCGAGCGTGCTGGCCCAGGCCGTGATGGGGCTGCTGTTGCTGCTGTCGCTGATGTCGTGGACCTTCATCTTCCGCAAGTGGTTCGCGATCCGCCGCGCACGCGCGCAGACCGAACGCTTCGAAAGGGATTTCTGGTCGGGCGGCGACCTGCAGGCGCTGTATCAGAGCGCGGCCAACAACCGTCACACGATCGGCGCGCTCGAGCGGATCTTCGAATCGGGGATGCGTGAATTCCTGAAGGCGAAGGAAAAGCGCATCAGCGACCCGGGCCTCGTGCTCGACGGGGCACGCCGCGCGATGCGCGCGTCGTTCCAGCGCGAAATGGACGTACTCGAAGCGAACCTCGCGTTCCTCGCGTCGGTCGGCTCGGTCAGCCCGTACATCGGCCTGTTCGGCACCGTCTGGGGGATCATGAACTCGTTCCGCGGCCTCGCGAACGTGCAGCAGGCGACGCTCGCGAACGTCGCACCGGGCATCGCCGAGGCACTCGTCGCCACCGCGATCGGCCTGTTCGCCGCGATTCCGGCGGTGGTCGCGTACAACCGCTACGCGCACGACATCGACCGCCTCGCGATCCGCTTCGAGACCTTCATCGAAGAGTTCTCGAACATCCTGCAGCGCCAGGCCCAGTAAGGAGCACGCCATGGCAGGAAGCCCCATTCGATCCAGCATGCGCGGCGGCCGCTCGCGCCGCGCGATGGCCGACATCAACGTCGTGCCGTACATCGACGTGATGCTGGTGCTGCTCGTGATCTTCATGGTCACGGCACCGCTCGTCGCCCCGTCGATCATCAATCTGCCGACCGTCGGCAACGCAGCACCGCAGGAACAGACGCCCCCCGTCGTCGTCAACATCAAGGCCGACCGCACGATGAGCGTCAAGTACAAGAGCGACGCCGGCGCGACGCAGGAAGACACGATGACCAAGGCCGAGCTCGACAGCTTCATCTCGGCCCGGCAGGCCGATCATCCCGACCAGCCCGTCGTGATCGCGGCCGACAAGACCGTGCAGTACGATGCGGTCATGACCGTGATGTCGGATCTGAAGGCGCGCGGCGTCAAGCGCGTCGGCCTCCTCGTCAAATCGCAATGAACCGGCAGCAATCCACGCGCGGCAACGCCTACCCGTCTCAGCCCCCGCGCGAGCGCGGCACCTGGCGCGCGTTCGCGCTCGCCGCGCTGATGCACGTGCTGCTCGCGCTGTTCCTCTATCACGGCGTGCAATGGCAGAACAGCACGCCGGCCGGCTCCGAGGCCGAGCTGTGGACCGAGGTACCCGACGTGCCCGCGCCGCGGCCCGTCGTCACGCCCGCGCCGCCCGCGAAGCTCGCACCGCCCCCTCCCCCGGTCCGGGACGAGCAGGCGGACATCGCGCTGCAGCAGAAGAAACGGCAGCAGGAAGCGGCCGCGCGCGAAGCGCTGCTCGAGCAGCAGCGCCGCGCGCAGCAACTGAAGGCCCAGCAAGAGGAAACCCGGCGCGAGCAGCTCGCGGCCCAGCAGGCTGCCGCGCTCGCCGCGCAGAAGGCCGCCGAGCGCGAACGGCAGAAGCAGGCGGACAAGCTCAAGCAACAACAGCTCGTGGAGCAGCAGAAGCTCGAACAACAGAAACTCCAGCAGCAGAAACAGCAGCAACAGAAGCAGGCGCAGCTGGAAGCGCAGCAGGCAGCGAAGGCCAGGGCCGACGCGGCCGCGAAGGCGAAGGCGGAAGCCCAGGCCAAGGCGAAGGCTGAAGCGACGGCGCGCGCGAAGGCCGACGCGGCAGCGAAGGCGAAGCTCGACCGTGAGCGCAACGCGCGCCTCGCGCAGATGCAGGGCATGTCCGGCGCCGGCGAAGGCGGCGGCGAGGGCCTCGCGAAAAGCGGCACCGGCACGGGCTCCGGCGGCAATGCCGCATCGCCCGGCTATCCCGACAAGGTGCGTCGCCGCGTGAAGCCGAACATCGTCTGGGGCGGCGAGCGCGCGGGCCTGACGACTGTGGTCGCGATCCGCTGCACGCCGTCGGGCGACGTGCTCAGTGTTTCGATCCGCCGTTCGAGCGGAAATTCGGGGTGGGATCAAGCCGTGGTCAATGCGATCCAGTCGTCGGTCCCATTGCCGCCCGATTCTAACGGTCGTACCCCGTCCGACATTACGATTACCTTCAAGGCGGCGGAGTGATCGCAAATGCGCTTACACTCCGTGCGTCGCTGCCGGACGGGAACGAATCGGGTATTTTTACTGTCTCTGCGGTTGCGCAGCGATCCAAGTCACATGGGAAGCAAGAAGCATGAGTTTGATGACGAAACTAGGTTTCAGGGCACTCGTGGCCTCGTGTCTGATTGCGGCCGGCGGCGCCGCTAACGCGCAGGTCAACGTGCTGATCACCGGCGTCGGTTCGACCCAGTTCCCCATCGCCACCGCGAACTTCGCGAACGAGGCAGGCCTGCCGCAGCAGGTCACGTCGATCGTCCGCTCCGACCTCGCCCGTAGCGGCAAATTCACCAACATCGACGCGGGCAGCACGCCCGTGCCCGAGACCGCATCGGTCGATCTCGGCGCATGGAAGGCCAAGGGCGCGAATGCGTTCGTCGCCGGCAGCGTGAACCGCGAAGCGAACGGCCAGTACAAGGTGAACTTCATCCTGTACGACACCGTGAAACAGCAAAGCCTCGGCGGCCTGTCGCTGACGGCCACCGACACCACGCTGCGCACGGCCGGCCACAAGATCGCCGACTACATCTACCAGAAGCTGCTCGGCGTGCGCGGCGTGTTCGCCACGCGCCTGTCGTACGTGATCAAGACGGGTAACCGCTACCAGCTGCAGATCTCGGATTCGGACGGCCAGAACCCGCGCATCGCGCTGTCGAGCACCGAGCCGATCATCTCGCCGTCGTGGTCGCCGAGCGGCACGAAGGTCGCGTACGTGTCGTTCGAGCGCAAGAAGCCGATCGTCTACATCCATGACCTGCCGACCGGCCGCCGCTACATCGTCTCCGACCAGAAGGGCAACAACAGCGCGCCGGCGTGGTCGCCGGACAGCAACACGCTGGCCGTTGCCCTGTCGCTGACGGGCAATACGCAAATCTATACGGTCAATGCAACCGGTGGCGGTCTGCGCCGGCTCACGCAGAGCAGCTCGATCGATACCGAGCCGTTCTACTCGCCGGACGGCCGCTGGATCTATTTCACGAGCGATCGCGGCGGCGCGCCGCAGATCTACCGGATGCCGGCACAAGGCGAAAGCGCCGGCGCGGCACAACGCGTGACCTTCACCGGCAGCTACAACACCAGCCCGCGCATCAGCCCGGACGGCAAGCTGCTCGCCTACATCTCCCGCACGGGTGGGGGGTTCAAGCTGTACGTTCAGGATCTGCAATCCGGGGCGGCGAACGCCGTCACGAATACCAATCGCGACGAATCGCCGAGCTTCGCGGCAAACGGCCAGTACCTTCTCTACGCGACCCAGTCGGGTGGTCGTAACGTGCTGGCAGCAGTGCCCTCCGACGGCAGCGCGCCGCCGCAAATCCTGTCCGTCCAGGGCGGCTCCGTTCGTGAGCCGTCGTGGGGGCCCTTCATGCAATGACCACAAGGAGAGTAACCATGATGTCGAATAAAGCTCGTCTGGCCCTGGCCGTGATGATGATCAGCGCGCTCGCAGCGTGCAAGTCGGGTGTGAAGCTCGACGACAAGGCCAACGCGGGTGCGATGAGCACGCAGCCGAGCGCCGACAACGTCGCGCAAGTGAACGTCGATCCGCTGAACGATCCGAACAGCCCGCTCGCAAAGCGCAGCATCTACTTCGACTTCGACAGCTATTCGGTGAAGGACGAGTACCAGCCGCTGATGCAGCAACACGCTCAGTACCTGAAGAGCCATCCGCAGCGTCACGTGCTGATCCAGGGCAACACCGACGAGCGCGGCACGAGCGAGTACAACCTCGCGCTGGGCCAGAAGCGTGCGGAAGCTGTCCGCCGCGCGATGGCACTGCTCGGCGTGAACGACTCGCAGATGGAAGCCGTGAGCCTCGGTAAGGAAAAGCCGCAAGCAGCGGGTCACGACGAAGCATCGTGGGCGCAGAACCGTCGCGCCGACCTCGTCTACCAACAGTAAGTAACGGAAGAGTTGCCGTATGACGCACCGTGTATCCTGGCTGCGCATCGCCGCAGCGTTCTGCGTCGTCGGCGCGGCGTGGTCGGCCGCGCCGGCGCACGCCGGCATGTTCGACGACAACGAGGCGCGCCGCGCCGTGCTCGATCTGCGCAGCAAGAGCGACAACCTGTCCAGCCAGCTGTCGGCCGCCCAGCGTACGATCCTCGATCAATCCGGCCGTATCGACCAGCTGAACCAGCAGGTCGCGACGCTGCGCGGCGAGAACGAGGATCTGACGAATCGGCTGACGACGCTCGAGCGGCAGCAGAAGGAGTATTACCAGGATCTCGACACGCGGCTCAAGAAGTTCGAGCCGCAACAGGCGACGATCGATGGTGTCGAAGGCACCGTGCAGCCGGGTGAAACGGATGCGCTCAGCGCGGCGCAGCAGCAATTCCGCAACGGCAACTTCAAGGCGGCCGCGGCCTCGTTCCGCAGCTTCATCGCGAAGTACCCGCAGAGCCCGTACCAGCCGACTGCGCAGTACTGGCTCGGCAATGCGCAATACGCGCTGCGCGACTACCGCGGCTCGACCGCGACGTGGCAAGCGATCGTGAGCAAGTATCCGCAGCATCCGCGTGCGGCCGACGCGCTCGTCGCGATCGGGACGAACCAGCTCGAGCAAGGCCAGAAGGCGGCCGCGAAGAAGACGTTCGAGCAGGTCGTGTCGCAGTACGCCGGATCGAACGCTGCGCAGACCGCGCAGGGCAAGATCGAGAGCATCAAATAAATTACCGTGTCGAATTGTTGACAGCCCTTCAATTCGCCGATATAATCTTTTGCTCTTTGGGTCGTTGAGCAAGTTGTCAGCGCAACGGACCAACCGGTTTCAAGAACGTGGGGTGGTAACTCAGTTGGTTAGAGTATCTGACTTTTAATCAGAGAGTCGAGGGTTCGAGTCCCTCCCACCCTACCAACTATCTTTGATAGTGCAATAAAAGCCTCCCGAGTGGAGGCTTTTTTGCGTCTGCTTCCCGCAGTATTGCGCTCGGCATCTCGATGATGCTCGCGCCGCTTTCGACGAAGTCGATCGAACGGGGAGCCGGCGCGTGCCATGCGACACAGGCGGCCCGCTCGGGCGCCACGCTTCGCGTGGCGTCACCGTCACTCCTGAACGGTCGGCGCGGAATCCGCGTCGGTGAAGCGCGGCTTGGCGCGCTGCATGTCGCGCGTATTCTTCTGCACGGTCACCGCACCGAACGAACAGCACGAGCACGAACGACAAATCGCGTAGAAGCCCTTCTCGCTCGGTTGCAGCGTCGCATTGAAGAATGCCGACGACCAGCAGCGCGATCGCGATCAACAGCGCGACCCAGCCATTGGGTCTTGTTCGAAATCGTTTTCATCGGAATACATTTCGCGCATGGTAGCCGCGTTGCCGCACCACACGACGATCGCGCTGCCGGTCTTACGTGTCCCGCTGCGCGCGCCGCCAGCGCCCAGGCGTCGTGCCGAGCACCGCGCGAAACGCCTTGCCGAACGCCGCCTCGGACTGATAGCCGACCGCCTGCCCGATCTCCGCCTGGCCGCGCTGCGTGTCCTGCAGCAGCGCGCATGCATGCATCATCCGGATCTGCGCGACGAACGCGCCGACGCTCATCCCGGCCTTCTCGCGGAAATGCCGCGCATAGGTCGCGCGCGACATCGCGGATGCCGCGCCGAGCGATTCGACCGTCCACGCTTGCGCCGGCGCCTGCAGCACGGCCTGGACCGACGGGCCGAGCCGCGCATCGGCAGCCAGCGCGAGCCAGCCGGCCGGCACGCGCGCATCGCGGCCGTACGCACGCAACGCGTAGGCGAGCAATGCCTGCCCCAGCGCGTTCACGATCGCGCGCGCACCCGGCTGCGCGCTCGATGCCTCGGCACGCAGCACGCTCGTCAGCAGTTGCAGCGACGCGGGCCCCGACGCCGCGCGCAGCCCGACATGCAGCACCCGCGGTAACGTACGCATCAGCAATTCACCTGCGCCGCGCGCATAAATGAAGCGCCCGCAAAGCAGGTCGACGCTCGCATCGGCCGGATCCGCGGGATCGCGATTCGACTTGACCGGCAGCACCGCACCGCCGGCCACGCCCGGCTCGCGCAGCGACGCGACCGGCGGCCGCGCGCCACTACCGCCGACATCGGACAAATCGTGCGCGTCGCCCGCCGGCAGCAGCACGAAGTCGCCGTCGGCCAGCCGCAGCGTGCGCCCGTCGGCCGTGCGCAGCCGGCACGTTCCGGACAGCAGCAGGTGAAACGCCGCCTCGCCGGGCGGCAACGGATCGTGCGGCATCGCGAACGGGCCGTCGAGCAGGCAGCGCACGTCGAGCTCGACATGGCTGCGGCCCAGCGACAACAGTTGACTCAATGCGTCCATGAGACGTTTGCGCTAAAAATTGACACTCTAGCGTATCGAAACCCTCAGCGCGAACGCTCAGAATAAGTCCTGCATCGCCCGAGATCGCGGCATCCGCCGCCTGATCCACCTCTTCTCGAAAGGACGCATCATGCTGAACTGGAACGAATACCGGAAGGAACTCTCGACGCGCATCGGCGACATCGCGAAGCTCTCGCCCGACACGCTGGCCGGCTACAAGGCGCTGTCCGGCGCCGGCGCCAAGACAGGCCATCTCGACGCGAAGACGCGCGAACTGATCGCGCTCGCGGTGGCCGTCACGACACGCTGCGATGGCTGTATCGCGGTGCACACGGCTGAAGCCGCGAAGCATGGCGCAACCAAGGAGGAAGTGGCCGAGGCGCTCGGCGTCGCGATCGCGCTGAATGCGGGCGCGGCGCTCGTCTATTCGGCCCGCGTGATGGACGCGCTCGGCGAGTGACGCGCACCTGAAGGGTGCGGCGCCCGCCGCATCCTTCGCGGACGATCGCCGGCGCGGCCGGCCAGCCGGCGGACGCGCCGCGGTCGCGTACGCCGGCGCCGCGAAGTCGGCTACCATGCGCGAGAAGATTCATCGCGAAGGAGCGCTCCATGTGCCGCTGGCTCGCCTATACGGGTAATCCGATCCATCTCGAGACCGTCCTGTTTCGCGCGAAGCATTCGCTGATCGACCAGAGCCTGCATTCGGAGCTGGGCGCCACGACCACCAACGGCGACGGGTTCGGCATCGGCTGGTACGGCCGCCCCGAGGAACTGCCGTTCCGCTATCGGTCGGTGCATCCCGCATGGAACGACCGCAACCTGCGCGAAGCCGCGCGCGCGATCCGCTCGCGGATGTTCATCGCACATATCCGCGCGGCAACCGACACGCCCGTCCAGGAAACCAACTGCCATCCGTTCCGCCACGGCCGCTGGCTGTTCGCGCACAACGGGCTGATTCGCGATTTCCACAAGCTGCGCCGCGACCTGACGATGAAGGTCGACCCGGCACTGTTCCCGACGATCGAAGGGACGACCGACTCCGAGCTGATGTTCCGTCTCGCGCTGACCTTCGGCCTGGAGCAGACGCCGCTGCCGGCGCTCGAACGGATGGTCGGCATGGTCGAGGAAACCGCCGCGCGATACCGCGTTGCCGAGCCGCTCAACATGACGATCTGCGCGACGGACGGTGAGCGGATCATCGCGGTGCGCTACTCGAGCGAACGGCAATCGCGCTCGCTGTTCCACAGCACGTCGTTCAAGCATCTGCACGAACTCTATCCGCACAACCCGCGCATCGCGGAAGCGGGCGACGACGCGTTCATGGTCGTGTCGGAGCCGCTCGTCGACTTGCGCGGCGCATGGGAGGAAGTGCCGGAAAGCATGGCGATCGTCGCGCAGGGGGCGGATGTGCAGCAGCGGCCGTTCAATCCGCGGCATAAGTAGGTTGAAGCTGCGTTTCAACTCCTGCCGCCACGGCGAAATGTGTCCGAATCAAACCGGATTTAGCGAATAAACTGACAGGCGTGCCAACGACCACGGCGCCACCAGCCGTGACGGCAAAGCAAAGACACGGCAATACTAAATCACGACATAAAACGAGTGATTCGCACCGACTGAATCGAGCATGGTATAGTTATCGCCGATTTCAAGTATCGCAAAAACCATCACCGCATTCGACATCAACTCCCGCTTGCCGTTTCTTTGCTGCGGTTCGCGCAAATGTTTGCGCGAGATTGCATGTCTGATGAATTCCCCGCAAGAGCACGGGAAATCGTGATACCCCGTACGCAACCGGCACCGGCCGGGTCCCGCGGTATAGAGAATTAATAGTCTTTCAACGCAGACTGTCCGGTTGGCACATGCGTTGCCCCCGAGGAATATCCTAGAATATGCGTGCAATCCAGCCCGCCACGTCCGCCACGTCCGCCAGGCTCGCACGATTTCTTGATATTCTTCAACGCGCGTCAACCGAGGGCAGCGCGCGAACGAGAACAAGGCAGGATTCACTGCCATTAACGTAATGAGAGAGGCTACATGATATTGGTTACAGGTGGCGCCGGCTTTATCGGTGCCAACTTTGTGCTTGACTGGCTGCGTCAATCGGACGAATCGGTTCTGAACGTCGACAAATTGACCTATGCGGGCAATCTCGGAACGCTAAAATCGCTGCACGGAAACCCGAAGCACGTGTTCGCGCACGCCGATATCTGCGACCGTGCAGCACTCGACGCGCTGTTCGCGGAATACAAGCCTCGGGCGGTCCTGCATTTCGCTGCGGAAAGCCACGTCGATCGCTCGATTCACGGGCCGGCGGATTTTGTTCAGACCAATGTCGTCGGGACATTTACGCTGCTCGAAGCCGCGCGCCAGTACTGGAATACGCTGCCGGAGGCGGACAAGGCCGCATTCCGTTTTCTGCACGTTTCCACGGACGAGGTATTCGGTTCGCTGTCGCCTGCCGATCCGCAATTCTCCGAAACGACTCCGTACGCACCGAACAGCCCCTATTCGGCGACCAAGGCCGGTTCCGATCATCTCGTGCGCGCGTATCAGCATACGTACGGCCTGCCGACGCTGACCACGAACTGCTCGAACAACTATGGCCAGTACCAGTTCCCCGAGAAGCTCATTCCGCTGATGATCGCCAACGCGCTCGCCGGCAAGCCGCTGCCCGTGTATGGCGATGGCCAGAATGTACGAGACTGGCTGTATGTCGGCGACCACTGCAGTGCGATCCGCGAGGTACTCGCGCGCGGCCAGACCGGCGAAACGTACAACATCGGCGGGTGGAACGAGAAAACGAATCTCGAGGTCGTGCACACGCTGTGCGACCTGCTGGACGAACTGCGACCGAAATCGGCGGGCTCGTACCGCGACCAGATCACTTACGTGACCGACCGGCCGGGCCATGACCGACGCTACGCGATCGATGCGCGCAAGCTCGAGCGCGAACTCGGCTGGAAGCCCGCCGAAACGTTCGAAACCGGTCTCGCGAAAACGGTGCGCTGGTATCTCGACCATCAGGAATGGGTCGACGAAGTCGCTTCGGGCGAGTACCGCAAGTGGGTCGCAACGAACTACGCGCACCGCGCGTAAGGGGAACGGACATGGCGCGCAAGGGCATCATTCTCGCCGGCGGTTCCGGCACACGGCTCTATCCGATCACGCATTCGGTCTCGAAGCAGTTGCTTCCTGTCTACGACAAGCCGATGATCTATTACCCGCTGTCGACGCTGATGGTAGCGGGCATTCGCGACGTGCTGATCATCTCGACGCCGCAGGACACCCCGCGCTTCGAAGCCATGCTCGGCGACGGTAGCCAGTGGGGGATGAACATCCGGTATGCGGTGCAGCCGTCACCGGACGGTCTTGCGCAGGCGTTCGTCATCGGCCGCGAATTCGTGGGCAACGACCCGTCGGCGCTTATCCTCGGCGACAACATCTTCTATGGTCACGACCTGGCCAAGCAGCTCGAGCACGCAGACGCGCAGGACGCTGGCGCAACGGTGTTCGCCTATCACGTACACGATCCGGACCGTTACGGCGTCGTCGAGTTCGACCAGCACTTCCGTGCCGTATCGATCGAAGAGAAGCCGGCCAAGCCGCGTTCGCACTACGCCGTGACCGGCCTCTACTTCTACGACAACCGCGTGTGCGACATCGCCGCCGACATCGAGCCGTCGCCGCGCGGCGAACTCGAAATCACCGACGTCAATTCCCGCTATCTCGCCGACGGCGCGTTGAACGTCGAGATCATGGGCCGCGGCTATGCATGGCTCGACACCGGCACCCACGATTCGCTGATCGAGGCCGCCAGCTTCATCGCGACGCTGCAGAAGCGGCAAGGTCTGGTCGTCGCCTGCCCCGAGGAGATCGCGTACCGCAGGCACTGGATCGATGCCGAACAGGTACAGAAGCTCGCGCAGCCGCTGTCGAAAAACGGCTACGGCAAATATTTGCTGAACATTCTTACGGATCAGGTTGCATGGCCATCACGGTAACTGCTACGGCGCTCCCCGAAGTCAAGATCGTCGAGCCGAAAGTATTCGGCGACGCGCGTGGCTATTTCTACGAGAGCTTCAACGGGCGCGAATTCGCGGCGCTCGTCGAGGCCGACGTCGAGTTCGTCCAGGACAACCACTCGCGTTCCGCGAAGGGTGTGCTGCGCGGGCTCCACTACCAGATCGAGCACGCGCAGGGCAAGCTCGTGCGCGTGGTCGAAGGCGAGGTGTTCGACGTCGCAGTCGACATCCGGCGCAGTTCGCCGAATTTCGGCAAATGGGTCGGTGTGACGCTGTCGGCCGACAACCATCGCCAGCTGTGGGTGCCGCCCGGCTTCGCGCACGGCTTCGTGGTGCTGTCGGAGTCCGCACAATTCCTCTACAAAACCACCGACTACTGGTTCCCGGAGCACGAGCGCAGCCTGCTGTGGAACGATCCGGAGATCGGCATCGAATGGCCGCTCGACGGCGAACCGCTGCTGGCCGCGAAAGACGCGGCGGGCAAGCGGCTCGCCGAAGCCGAGTGCTTCCAGTGAGGGCCGCCGTGCAAACGCCCGAACCGCGAACCATCCTGCTCACCGGAATCAACGGCCAGGTGGGATTCGAGCTGGCGCGCACGCTGCAAGGGCTCGGTAACGTGGTCGCGCTCGACCGCAACCGGCTCGACCTGTCGCGCCTCGACCAGGTGCGCGAGGTCGTGCGTGAAGTGAAGCCCGACCTGATCGTGAATCCGGCCGCGTACACGGCGGTGGATCAGGCGCAGACCGACGTCGCGCTTGCCACGCGCCTGAACGCCGAGGCGCCCGCGGTGCTGGCCGAAGAGGCGAAGCGCATCGGCGCGGCGCTGATTCACTACTCGACCGATTACGTCTTTGCCGGGACAAAGGACGGCCCGTACGTCGAGGACGATCCCGTCGATCCGCAAAACGTCTATGGCAAGACCAAGCTCGCGGGCGAACAGGCGATCGCGGCCGCCGGCTGCGCGCATCTGATCTTCCGCACGAGCTGGGTGTACGGCGCGCGCGGCAAGAACTTTCTGCTGACGATGCTGCGCCTGGGCGCCGAGCGCGACGAACTGAAGATCGTCGCGGACCAGATCGGTGCGCCGACTTGGTCGAACACGATCGCAACGCTGACCGCCCATGTCGTCGCACAGGCCGCCGCCGCCGGCGCGGCCGGTCGGGAAGCATGGTGGAACGCGCATTCAGGCATCTATCACCTGTGCGCGGCGGGTTCGACTTCGTGGCACGGCTTCGCCGAGGCGATTTTCCGTCTCTCGAATCTACCAAGGAAGCCTGCGGTCATGCCGATTCCCGCCAGCGCCTATCCGACACCCGCCAGCCGCCCGGCCAATTCGCGGATGTCGAACGAGAAACTGGCCGAGCACTTCGACGTGCGCGCGCCGCATTGGGAAGCTGCGCTCGAGCTGTGCATGAAGGGGATGTAACGCCAGCCGCCGCCGTGCTTCCAGAAGCGCGGCGGCAATCTTATTCCCGCCGTCATGCAACCGGCGGCCTGAAGGCGGCTAAAACATACTAGTTCTTGTCAAGCCATTACCCGTTCTTTCCTACTGAACACCGCCTCGAAATACGCGGACCCCGTGCGGTACTTTAAATCCTCATACATGATTCCGGTACACCGAAAAATACTTCGGAGCAAGAGATGAAAACGCCCGTTTGCAGTATCACCGCCATCTCGGAAAAGCAAATATTACTGGCGTAACATTGCCTTCATCCCGTCGAGCACGTCTGCGCCCCACTTGCAGACAATCAGTAAGGTTGTGAGCAAAACATAACGTCCTGCGAATCAGTGTCGACAAACGGAAACCCCGGTCTGTCAAGGTCGCGCACCGGACCAGGATTCGCGGACAATAAGAGCGAATTTACGTTTCAGCCAGCTTTCGGGATAAAATCGCGGGTCGCGCCCATGTCCCAAGGCTGGCGGACACGGCAATTCCTACTCCCATACGCGTACATCCGGGCCATCTCGCAACTCCACGCATTAACAGGGAAACACACAGTCAGCCAGTCACAAAGAAAAGAAGCTCATGAGCAAACGCGTCGCTTTAGTCGGATTGGCATTTCGATTTCCGGGAACAGATAGTCGTCACTACTGGAGCGATCTGCTCAACGGCAAGGACTGCGTGACCGAAGTCGAGGCTGCCAGATGGTCAAAGGATGCGTACCTGCATCCGGCCAAGGAACATCCGGGCACCGCGTACACATTCGCTGCCGGTTCGATCGGCGATGTCTCGGGCTTCGACGCCGACTTCTTCGGGATCTCGCCGCGCGAAGCCGCGCTGATGGATCCTCAGCAACGGCTGTTGCTGGAACTCTGCTGGGAAAGCATCGAAAACGCCGGCGTCAAACCGTCGTCGCTGCGCGGCAGCGATTGCGGCGTCTTCGTCGGCATCGCCAGCGCCGACTACTCGTACCGGATGGCCGACGATCTCGCCACGGTCGACGCGTCGATGGCGACCGGCAACACCGCCAGCATCGCCGCCAACCGCCTGTCTTACGTCTTCGACCTGCGCGGCCCGAGCCTCGCCATCGATACCGCGTGCTCGTCGGCGATGGTGGCGTTTCACCTCGCGTGCCGCGCGATCGTCAACGGCGAAATCAGTCACGCGATCGCGGGCGGCGTCAGCTTGCACCTGCATCCTTATGGTTTCATCACCTTCTCGAAGGCATCGATGCTGTCGCCGAACGGGCGCTGCAAGGTCTTCGACGCGTCGGGCGACGGTTACGTGCGCTCGGAAGGCGGCGGCCTGTTCCTGCTGAAGGACTACGACCAGGCGGTGGCCGATGGCGATCGGATCCTCGCCGTCGTGGCGGGTACCGCGGTCAACACCGACGGCCGCAAGTCAGGCCTCACCGTGCCGAGCGTCGACGCGCAGACCGCGCTGATGCGCCGGGCCTACGAAGAGGCGGGCATTCCGCCTGAAGCCATCGATTACCTGGAAGCGCACGGCACCGGAACGCCGGTGGGCGATCCGATCGAAACCCGTGCGATCGGGCAGGCGCTCGGCCAGCAACGCCCCACCGACGCGCCGTTGCCGATCGGTTCGGTCAAGAGCAACCTTGGCCACCTCGAAGCAGCATCGGGCGTCGCTGGGCTGGTCAAGGCCATCTACAGCCTGCGGCATCGCGTGGTGCCGGCCACGATCGGCATCCAGGAATTCAACCCGAACATCCGCTTCGACGACTGGAACATCGCGGTCGTGACCAAGCCGCATCCGCTGCGCGAGACCGGCACGCTGACCATCGGCGTGAACTCATTCGGTTTCGGCGGCGCGAACGCGCACGTGATCCTGCAGACGCCGACGCAAACCGGCCGTGCTGCCCATGCGCTGCCGAACCCGCCGGCCGCCGTGCCGATGATCGTGAGCGGCCGCAGCGCGGAAGCACTGCAGGCCAATGCCCGCAAGCTCGCCGACACGCTGCGCGGCCCGTGGGCGCCGGCGCTGTACGACGTCGCCTATGAAGCCGCGCTGCGCCGCGACTGGCACGACAAGCGTGCTGTCGTATTCGGGGCCGACAACGACAGCGTAGCGGAACTGCTCGACCAGATCGGCGCGGACGAAGCATCAAACCCGGCCGTACACAACGGTGTGGCCGTGCGGGACGCGCAGGGCCCGGTATTCGTCTATTCCGGCAACGGTTCGCAATGGGCCGGCATGGGCGGCAAGCTGCTCACGCATCCCGTGTTCGCCGAGTCTGTGGCCGAGATCGACCGCCTGTTCACCGGGCTCGCCGGCTGGTCACTCAAGGAGCTGTTCGAGCGCGAAGCACAGGGCGGCGTCTATGAGCGCACCGAAGTCGCGCAACCCGCCCTCTTCGCCATCCAGGTCGGCATCACGCGCATGCTCGCGGCGCAAGGCGTGCAGCCTGCCGCCGTCACCGGCCACAGCGTCGGCGAAGTCGCTGCCGCCTGGGCGTGCGGCGCGCTCACGCTGGCCGATGCGATCACGGTGATCTACCACCGCAGCCAGCAGCAAGGGCGCACGAAGGGCCAGGGACGCATGGCGGCAGTCGGCATGGACGGCCTCGCCGCCGCCGCACTGCTGGACGAACTCGGCCTTCGGCACACGCTGTGCGTCGCCGGCTACAACAGCATCAAGGGCGCGACGCTCGCGGGCGCCGTGGACGCGCTGGAACAGGTCGGCCACGTGCTGGCCGAGCGGCGTGTCTTCTACAAGCAGCTCGATCTCGATTACGCGTTCCACAGCAGCGCAATGGATCCGATCGAAGCCCCCCTCAAACAGGCGCTCGCGCATATCCGTCCGCAACGCGGCAACGTGCCGTTCTTCTCGACCGTGGCCGGCGCGCTGCTCGACGGCGCGGCGCTCGACGCCGATTACTGGTGGCGCAACATCCGCGCGCCGGTACGCTTCGCGCAGGCACTCGACAGCCTCGTCGCGCAAGGCAGCAACGTGCTGATCGAAGTCGGCCCCGCGCCGGTGCTGCGCAGCTACGTCAACGAGATGCTCAAGCATCACGGCAAGACCGGGCACTGCATCCCGACCGGCCGTCGCAACGACGACGCGCCAGAGCGCGTGCAAGCCGCCGTTGCCCAGACTCTCATCAGCGGCGCGCCGGTCGACTGGGCCTACTTCTTCCCGACCGGTGCGGCACGCACCGAACTGCCGTCGTACGCATGGCAGCGCGAGCGCTACTGGCACCCCGTCACGACCGAATCGCTGAACCAGCTCGGACGCCGCCGCGTGCATCGGCTGCTCGGCTACAAGATGAGCCAGCAGACGCAGCCGGCGTGGGAAAACCAGCTCGATACGCAGCTCGAGCCATGGCTGGCCGATCACGTCGTCGGCCACGCGACCGTGTTCCCGGGCTCCGGCTTCGCGGAAATCGCGCTCGCCGCCGCGCTGCAATGGCACCCCGGCGACAACGCGGACATCGAGGAGCTCGAAATTCATGCGCCGCTGCTGCTGTCCGCCGCCCCGAGCAAGATCACGCGACTGTCGCTCGACGACAGCGACGGCCGCTTCCGGCTGCGCAGCAAGCAGGTCGGCGGCACCGACCCGTGGACCGTACACGCGAGCGGCCGCCTGCTGTCGGGCGCGAATCCGCAGCAGCTGGCCGAAACCGCGCCCGCGCTGCCCGCGCGCGAGCCCGACTTCACGGGCGCGACGCACCTCGCGCTGACGCGCGCGGCCGAACTGGACTACGGCCCGGCCTTCCAGGCGGTGTCGCACGGCTGGCTCGAATCGCCGCGCGACGTAGTCGCCGTGCTGCACGCGCCGCAAGCGCTCGCCGAGAGCCTGCCGCACAGCCTGCTGCACCCGGCGCTGCTCGACTGCACGTTCCAGCTCATCATCCAGATGCTGAAGGACGATCCGTCGCTCGGCCAGGGTGTCGCGTTCGTGCCGACCCGCATCGGCCGGCTGCGCTGGCGCGCGGGTCTCGGCACGCCGCATCGGGTGCGTGCGCGCCTGTTGAAGCGCGCGCCGCATTCGCTCACCGCCGAGTTCGCGCTGTTCGACGAACAAGGACAGCAGATCGCGGCCATCAGCGAAGCGCGCTTCCGTAGCGTGCGGCTGTCGAAGGCGCAAGCCGAGCCGCTCGCGTTCCTCGACTACGCCGCGATTCCGAGCCCGCATCCGCAAAGCCCGCAACAGGCGAGCCCCGCGCTGCGACGCAATGCGCTGCAGCCTGCGCTGCGCGCGATGGTCCGCGCCATCGTGACGGACGGCCTGCTCGAACGCTATGCGCAGGAAGTCGATCCGCTGCTGGAAACGCTGTGCGACCGCTACGCCACCGAGGCACTGCTGACGTTGTCGACGAATGGCAACCTCGACGCGAGCGCGCTCACCGCCTGTCGCGATGCCGCACCGCATGCGGCACCGCTGCTCGACTGGCTGCTCGGCCGCAACGCGCGCCGACTTCCCGATTCGCAGGACTGGCAGATCGACGCGTCGCAGGATGACGGCGCAAGCACGGCCGACATCTGGAACAGCCTGCTGCGCGAATACCCCGACTACTTCACGCTGGTGCACGCGACCGGCCGCATCGGCCTGCACCTGCCGGCGTTGCTGAGCGGCGAAACCGAGTGGGCGAACATCTGCCCGCGCGACATCTCGCCCGTCGAACTGGCGCACTACGTGCTCGGCGACACGGCAACCCGGCGGCTGTCCGACACGCTGGGCGCCCATCTCGAGAAAGCACTGCTTGCCCGCGCGCCCGACCAGCGCATCGGCATTCTGGAAATCGGCGCCGGCGCATCGCGCGTCGCAGCCGACCTGTGCCGCCGCCTGGATTTCGCCGTCGCCGACTTCGGCTACGCAAGCACCGAGGACGCCGCGCTCGAACAGGCGGAACGCCTGCGCGAGCACTGCCCCGAGCTGTCGGTCCAGCGGATCGACGCAAGCGCGGCGAGCACGAGCCGCGACGCCGACCTGATCATCTTCCATTGCGACTTCGGCAGCCTGGAAGCCGCGCAGCAGGCGCTGCAATATGGCGCGAACCGCCTGAAGCCCGGTGGCACGCTGCTGCTGTGGGGCACGCAACCCGCCGCGTGGATGGACTTCATCTTCGGCGGCAACGCCGCTTGGTGGACCAAGCGCGCCGACGGCACGTCCGGCACCCCGCAACGCACCGCGGCCTACTGGCAAACCGAACTGGCCCAGTTCGGCCTCGACTGCGACGAACCGTTGGAACTCGCGCCGGAAAGCGCGTCCGGCCCCTATCTGCTCGCTGCCGGCCTGCCGGTAGAAGCGCCCGCCGTCGCGCAGCCGCAGCTGCCGCAAGGCGGCTGGCTGATTCTCGCCGACGCGCACACGGCAGGCGAATCCGGCGCCGCACGCAAGCTGGCCGACTATCTGTCGAACCGCCGCCGCTTGCCGGTGCGCGTGGAGACGGACGTCGCGCCCGAACAGCTGGATGCGCTGCTCCAGCGCGCACAAGCCGAGCTCGGCGACATCCGCGGCATTGTGCATCTTGCTGGCCTCGCCTGCGGCGCCAACCTGGACACCGGCGATCCGCAACGCCTGCTGCTGGCTCAGGTGCAGCGCTGCTCGCTGGCCGCCGGGCTCGCGTCGGCCTGCGAGCGCGCCGGCCTGAAGACCACGCTGTGGCTGCTGACCGCCGGCGCCGCGCCGTTCCTGCCTGCCGCGCATACCGACGGATATGCAACGCTGAACGACGCTTCGCTGTGGCTCTACGGCCGCACGATGATCAACGAGGCCGCCGGCTTCGACGTGCGTCTCGTCGACCTGCCGCAGGCCGCCCCGTTGCCACTGGAAGCGCTCGCACGCGAACTGCTGTGGCCGGACGGCGAACAGGAAGTGGCGCTGGGTGCGTCAGGCGAGCGTTACGCGCCACGCCTGCGCAAGAACCCACGCCCGCATCCCGAAGCGCCGGCGATGCCCGCATCCGCCACGGACACCGCGCTGCGCCTCGGCTTCGAGGTACCGGGCCAGCTGCGCAACCTGCGCTGGGAAGCCCATACGCTGCCCGACATGCGCGAGGACGAGCTGCAAATCCGCGTCGAGGCCACCGGCCTGAATTTCCGTGACGTGATGTACACGCTCGGCCTGTTGTCCGACGAAGCGATCGAAAACGGCTTTGCCGGCCCGACGCTGGGCCTCGAGTTCTCCGGCGTCGTCGAGCGCGTGGGCCGCAAGGTCACCGGATACAAGCCGGGCGACGCCGTGGTCGGCTTCGGGCCGGCCAGCTTCGGCAACGTCGTCGTGACGCAGTCGAGCGCGCTGTCGCACATTCCGCGCAGCCTGTCGTTCGAGGCCGCGGCCACCATCCCGAGCACGTTCTTCACCGTCTACTACGCGTTCCATCACCTGGCCCGGCTCGAGCCCGGCGAACGCGTGCTGATCCATGGCGCCGCCGGCGGTGTCGGCATCGCGGCCATCCAGTTCGCACAATGGATCGGCGCGGAGATTCACGCGAGCGCCGGCTCGGACGAAAAACGCGATTTCCTGCGCCTGATGGGCGTGAAGCACATCTACGATTCGCGCTCGCTCGACTTCGCCGACGAAATCCTCGCGGCCACCGATGGCGAAGGCGTCGACGTCGTGCTCAATTCGCTCGCGGGCGAAGCCATCAACCGCAACCTGCGCGCGCTGAAGCCGTTCGGCCGGTTCCTGGAACTCGGCAAACGCGACTTCTACGAGAACACGCGCATCGGGTTGCGCCCGTTCCGGAACAACATCAGCTACTTCGGCATCGACGCCGACCAGTTGATGTCGAAGCGACCCGACCTGACCCGGCGCCTGTACGGCGAGATGATGGCGCTGTTCGAGGAAGGCGTGCTGCGCCCGCTGCCGTATCACGCGTTCGACGCGAACGACATCGTCGATGCGTTCCGCCACATGCAGCAGGCGCGCCAGATCGGCAAGATCGTCATCACCTATCGTCGCGGCTTGCACGCCAGCGCCCCGGCGCAAGCGGCCGTGGCCGACGGCGAACTGCAGTTGCGCGGCGACGCCAGCTACCTCGTCACCGGCGGCCTCTCCGGGTTCGGCCTGCGCACCGCGCAATGGCTCGCCGACAAGGGCGCACGCCATCTGGTGCTCGTGAGCCGCAGCGGCCCGGCGTCGGAAGAGGCTCAGGAAGCGATCGCCGCGCTGCGCGAACGCGGCGTCGCCGTGCATGCCGCGCCGTGCGACGTGACCGACCGCGCGGCGCTCGCCGCACTGCTCGCGCACGTGGATGCGCAGATGCCGCCGCTGCGCGGGATCGTGCATGCCGCGATGGTCATCGACGACGGTCTCGTGCGTGGCGCAACCGCCGCACAGATCGAACGCGTGATGGCGCCCAAAATCATCGGCGCGCTGCACCTCGACGAGCTGACCCGCGCGCTGCCGCTGGACTTTTTCGTGTTCCATTCGTCGGGCACCACGCTGTTCGGCAACCCCGGCCAATCGAACTATGTGGCCGCAAACGGCTGGCTCGAAGCGCTCGCCCGCCACCGGCGCGCGCGCGGCCTGCCCGCCACGAGCCCGCGCTGGGGCGCGATTGCCGATGCGGGCTTCCTCGCGCGCAACCAGAAGGTCAAGGACGCGCTGCAAAACCGCATGGGCGGCAGCGCGCTTCCCGCCGCGACGGCACTCGACGCACTGGAGGACATGCTGCTCGCCAACACCGGCGACCTCGGCGTGCTCGAACTCGACTGGCGCTCGCTCGCCCGCTTCCTGCCCAGCGCGCAGACGCCCAAGTTCGCGTGGGTGGCGCGCGATGCGGCCACCTCGCACCAGGACGAAGACGGCAGCGACGACGTCGCCGAATTGCTGGCCACGCTGAACGACGAGGAACTTCACCCGGCGGTGGTCGACATGATCAAGCACGAGGTGAGCGAGATCCTGCGCGTGCCGGCCGACAAGATCGACCCCGACCGCTCCGTCTACGACATGGGGCTTGACTCGCTGATGGGTGTGGAACTGGTGGTGGCGCTCGAAAGCCGTTTCGGCGTCCGGCTGCCGGTCATGGCGCTATCCGAGAGCCCTACCCTGACCAAGCTGGCGACGCGACTGATCGAGGTGCTGCGCGGCGACGAGCCGGCCGAGCCCGACACCGTCGCCCAGCAGGTGGCCCACGTGGTGGCCCAGCACACCGAGGATGTTTCCAGCGAAGCGATTGCCGAATTCACCGACGAAATCAAGGCCGCACAAGAAGCGGGCCACAAGCCGCAACGCATGATCCGATAGGCGCGACGACATGAGCAAGACCAAGACCACTGGCCTGCCGGGCCTGACCTCGGCCCTGAAGAACAAGCTCATCCAGCAGGCACTCGAACGCAAGCTGCGCGAAGCCGGGCGCGACCAGCCCGCGGCCTCGCCCGTCGCGGGCCGGAAAAAGGCTTCGTCCGTGCCGGAAGCGTACACGCGCTTCGACCAGTATCCGGGCTACCGCCAGTTGCGCATCATGAACGACGGCGCCGCCCGGCTCGGCGTGCGCAGCCCGTTCTTCAAGCTGCACGAAGGCACTGCCGGCGCGCAGACCGACATCGCCGGCAACACGTACATCAATTACGCCAGCTACAACTACCTCGACATGTCGGGAGATCCGGTTGTCTCGCAGGCCGCCAAGGACGCGATCGACCGGTACGGCACGTCCGTGTCGGCAAGCCGCCTGGTATCGGGCGAACGCCCGATCCACCGCGAGCTCGAACGCGCGCTCGCCGATCTGTACGGCGTCGACGACGCCATCACGTTCGTGAGCGGCCATGCGGCCAACGTGACCACGATCGGCTATCTGTTCGGACCGCGCGATCTGGTGATCCACGACGAGCTGATCCACAACAGCGTGCTGCAGGGGATCCAGCTTTCCGGCGCGAAGCGCTTTTCGTTCGCGCACAACGACGCCGATGCGCTCGAACGGTTGTTGACAGAACAGCGGCACCATTTCGAGCGCGTGCTGATCGTGCTCGAAGGCATCTACAGCATGGACGGCGACTACCCCGACCTGCCGCGCTTTGTCGACATCAAACGCCGCCATCGGGCTTTCCTGATGGTGGACGAAGCACATTCGATGGGCGTGATGGGCAAGACGGGGCGCGGGATTCGCGAGCACTTCGGCCTCGCCGGCGATGCCGTCGATATCTGGATGGGCACGCTCAGCAAATCGCTGGCCGGCTGTGGCGGCTATATCGCCGGTGAAACCGCGCTCGTCGAGCACCTGAAGTTTCTGGCGCCCGGGTTCCTGTACAGCGTGGGGATGCCGCCGCCGGTGGCCGCGGCTTCGCTCGCGGCGCTGCGGCGCATGCTGGAGTTGCCGGAACGCGTGGCGACGTTGCAGGCACGCGGGCAGTATTTTCTTGCGCAGGCCAAGGCTGCGGGGATCGATACGGGAAGCAGCGCGGGGATTGCCGTGATTCCCGCGATTCTCGGGAGTTCGCTGCGGGCGACCAAATGGTCGGACGCGCTCTTCGAGCAAGGGATCAATGTGCAGCCCATTCTTTATCCAGCCGTTCCGGAGCAGTCGGCGCGGCTGCGGTTCTTCATCGCTTGTACGCATAGTGAAGCGCAGATCGACAGGACGGTTGAGGCGATGAAAACATTGATCAACAAATGACGGGCTGACTGTGTTCGATACGACGAATACCCAAATCTCCGCGTCCGGAGTGCGGTGAATGTCACCGACACGCACTCCCTCTCATATGACGAGCCGTTCAAGATCTCACAAGAGCCATCGATATTTCCAGCTACCATACAGACCAGCGGGACATCTGATCTGACCATCAAACCATTCCGTTCAAAATAAAGGGCCGTGCACATATGTTTTTCTCAAAAAAGACCAATAACTGGAAATCCGACCTAGTCAAAAATTCGATATTCTTTGACGGCGATATCTATCGAGAATCTGCCAAGCTGACAGCCAAGCAAGATCCAGCCGATCACTACCTGAATAACTGGAAAAGCAAGCAGATTAATCCCTCATTTTTCTTTGACTCCAATTTTTATTTGAAGACGTATGAGGATGTCAGACTGAAAGGGATCAACCCTCTCCTGCATTACATCATGCATGGTTGGAAAGAAGGACGCATTCCGTCCGCTTCATTTGACCGCGATGCGTTCCTAGCAGCACATCCTCACATTAATCCGGACGTATCTGACCCAGCCGCATGCTGCATCATGCTTTATGGAGAATACAACTGGAATGGAAAAGCAATCCACGATGCACGACAGGCTGCGCAGCTATTCTCGCCTGCCTTGATTGCAGATGTTCAGACGGCGCAGTTGACCTCACCTCTGGAAATTCAAGGACTGGAGATCGCCAGCGCGGTGACCGACACGCCCCCCTCAGATCCGCTCACTGAACTGTACCGTCGCGAGTTCGACGCAGACTTCTATTTGTCCCACTATCCGGATGTCAAAGAATCCGGAATCGATCCATTCGCGCATTACATGGATCATGGCTACAAGGAAGGACGAAATCCCAACCCTGAATTCGATGGAATTTATTACAGAAACACTCACCTTGGCCGAGCCTCAAAGCAGAATCCTCTGATTCACTATGTACGCCAAGGCAAAAGGAAGGATCTCGCCACCAAACCGGCCTCATCCGAAGAATTGTGTCGCCTTGAATTCGACGAGAATTTCTATCTGTCGATGTATCCGGATGTCAAAGCGTCCGGAATTGCCCCATTCCTTCACTACATGAATTTCGGATTCAAGGAAAGCAGGAATCCAAACCCGAATTTTGATAGCTTTTTCTATAAAACATTCAATCTTAAAGATAATCCGGACCAGAATCCGCTGCTCCATTACATTAAGCACGGTCGTCAGAAAAATGTACTAACGCGACCCAACAGCACTACTACAATCTATCCGACCTTCAAACTCAGTCCGGAAACGAGTGTCTGCGTTCATGCTCATTGCTACTACCCCGAATTGCTCGGCGAAATCGCGAAGGGGTTACAGAACTTTCCGAGCGGAACGCATATCGCATTGACCGTTTGCAGCGAAGCAGATCGGATATTTTGCGTCAACTATCTGAACAGGCATCTTCCTGAATTTACGAAAGACGTCATCCTTGTGCCAAACCAGGGGCGTGATATCGGTCCGTTCCTGGTCGGCTCGGTGCACGTGTGGAAAGACTACGACTTGGTACTCCACCTCCACACGAAGCAAAGCAGGCACATCAACTGGGGAAATATCTGGCGCCATTACATTTTTGATCAAACCATGGGTAGCAAGGAATTGGTCAATGCAATCATTGATCAATTTACTATCGATCAAAAAATCGGTGCACTGTATCCAGAGAATTTCTACGAAGTCAAAAAATACACGGTCAGCAATCCAAATACGGAGAATGTAAAGAATCTGCTGCGCTTTCTCGGTATCAGCGAGGAATACATCTCCAACGAATTTGCCGCTGGCTCGATGTGCTGGTTCCGGACCCGATCGCTGCTGCCGTTGATTGAAAAGATCAATAACCTGGATCTGTTCGAAACCGAGGAAGGCCAGGTCGACAACACGTTGGCGCACGCGCTAGAACGAGTCATGCCGATGACCATCCGCGCAGGAGGATTCACGGTCCATTCCTATACGTCTCCTATGCGCGCCTTGCTTGGAGAGCCGCTGCCGGCTCCTGGACGAGATGCGACCAATTCGGAAATCACCGACGCGTGGCCGCGCGACAGCGCTCGAGCGGCGGCCCGCCCGCCTCTTCCACTCAAGCCGTTGTCGCGTGCATTCAACGGGAAAGCACTCGACATCCATTGGGTTCTGCCCAGTTTTGGCAAGGGCGCGGGAGGGCATACGACCATTTTCCGGATGGTCAGATTCCTCGAGCAATTCGGACACCAGCAGACCATCTGGCTGCAGAACGCCACGAACATGCCAAGCGAGGAAGTTGCCCGGCAGCGCATCATTGATTGGTATATGCCCATCGGAAAGAACGTTTCCGTTCTCTTCTTGCCCGAAGATCTGCGCCAACTTTCCGGGGATGTCATTATTGCAACGGACTGCTGGACCGCATTCCCCGTTAGCCGAGCAACGAAATTCAAGGAGCGATTCTATTTCGTTCAGGATTTCGAACCCGATTTCCATCCCGCAGGCGCCAATCGCCTTGTGGCCGAGAGCACCTATGACTTTGGATTCTCTGCTTTGTGTGCGGGTGCCTGGCTTGACAAGATCATGAAGGAGCGTGGCGTATGGTCGCGTCGTTGGGACCTGGCTGCCGATCACGATATTTACTTCCCGCTCTCGACCTCTGCCGCGGCCACCTACTCACCCGAACACGAAGTGCAAATCGCCTTCTATGCACGCCCGTATACACCAAGACGAGCTGTTGAGCTGGGGTTCGCCGCACTCGAGCAACTCCATCGATCAGGCAGGCGGTTCAAGGCCCACTTGTTTGGAGAGGAAAACATTGAAGTCAATTACGATTTTCCGTATGAACAGCATGGCATTTTGAGCCACGAAAGGCTCGCGGAACTCTATAGGTCAATGGACATTGGCCTCGTCTACTCCGCCACCAATTATTCCCTGATTCCCTTGGAAATGATGGCTTGCGGACTTCCGGTTGTCGAGCTTGACGTGCCCAGCACGCGGGCAATTTTTCATAACGATGAGGTCGCATTCGCACCGCCCTCACCTCACGGCATCGTCGACACGATCAACGATTTGCTGAACTCGCCTCGCAAGAGAGAAGTTCAGCGCAAAAACGGACTCGAATTTATTGCCGCGAGCTCTTGGGAAAATAGCGCCAGAAAGATCGAAAGTGCCGTCATTGAAAAACTCGTGGAATCGAAATTTGAAAATATCGCATCGTCGATCGGCTCACCCCTTATTATAAAGAAACCTCGCGTTTCGGTTTTCATTCCAACATATAACGCGGGAAGCGAGTTCCACAAGGTTCTCGATGCCGTCACCAATCAAGAGTGCGATTTCTCTTATGACGTATTAGTAATTGACAGCTCATCCACAGACAATACAGCGGAAATTGTCAATAGATTCAAAAATCGCAATGTCCGCTTCGCTCAGATTCCACAAAATGAATTCCAACATGGACGAACTCGGAATCTTGGAATCTCGATGACAGAAGGCGACTACGTGGCAATCATTACCCAGGACGCCACACCCGCCAACAAGCACTGGCTGTCATCCTTGATTAGCGGCTTCGGCATGGGTGATCGCGTCGCCGGCGTTACCGGCCGGCACGCTGCTTATCCGGAGCACGGGTTGTTTATCGAGAGGGATATCAACGAACACTTTGATAATTTGGCGCTACTACCATCTGTAATCGATTCCGAAGTCGGACTTCCCAGCTATTGTTATCGAGGAGGAGTTAACTGGCGCATGCTCGCATATTTCTACTCCGACAACAACTCGGCGATGTCCCGGAAAATTTGGAGGAGCCTCCCGTATCCGGAAATCGAATGGGGAGAAGACTACGTATGGGCATCGCTTGCAATTAAAGCGGGCTATCAAAAGGCATATGCAAACGATGCAATTGTCCTGCATTCTCACAATCTTCCCGATCAGGCACAATTCAAAACCGCTACGGCCGAAGGCAAGTTTTGGGCACAGCAGTTCGGAGTAAGACTGCACAGTGACGAAGACGCAGCCATTGCGCATATGGATGCCAGGGATTACCATTTTGCAATGAAAAATGGAATCAAGAACTCCGACCTCAAGCAACGGCTAAAGTCGAACAAGCTTCTGGTGAGAGGGCGAACCCAAGGCTGGGAAGATAGCCGCACAGAAATTTGACCCTAATAAAATTGGCGATAGCCAACAACTATCGCCAAAACTCGATAAATTTATTATGTTTAAATCACCGGCAGTACTTGGAATTTTTTCCCAAGAGAACATCAGCAAAATAACGCTCGATCAAGCATTTTCCAACAGCGGAAAAAACACCGGAAATCTTCTTTTCAGTGAAAGTCTGTATCAGAATATTCAAGGGTCAACCAAAGGACATCTCGGATTCACCGATGCCGATCTGGAAGACAAAGATTGCATCGTGCTTGCTGCGGCGAACTGGCTGAATTCCGACATTGATCTTGGATCTCTATACGAGCGGTTGAGAAGAACCAAGCTACCGATCGTTATCGTGGGCCTTGGCGCACAATCCTCGTTGCGATCTGAAATTCCGAAACTCAAGGAAGGAACGCTCAATTTGGTTAGATTGATTGCCGAGCGCTCCAGCACTATCTCCACCAGAGGCGATTTTTCAGCCTCCGTGCTTGAGGCGTACGGAATCAAGAACGTCAGCGTAACTGGCTGCCCTTCGTTGCTACTTGCGGGCAAGCAGGCGCCTGCCATTAAGAATTTCTCGAGCGAAATGAGCAATGGCATTGTCGTAGGCGGAACTCGTCACGGCTTTCAAAGCGCAAATCTTTTTCAGATCCATCTGTATCGACAGGCCATGAAGTTTAACCTGCATCAAGTGCTGCAATCTGAACTAGCTGATATGTATTTCGCCCTGAAACGGTTCAGCAACCAGGAGATTCTCGCCAAGGCGACAAATATTCTGGGGGCGTTGTACGGCGAAAACGAAAGTCGCGTAGCAAATTACATCACTGAGAAAACTCACGTATTTTTTGATCTGACGTCATGGCTTGCATTCATGAACAGCAAAGCCATGTATGTTGGTACGCGCCTGCATGGGGCGATCGCATCATTATTGGCGGGAACGCCGGCCACACTGATCGTACATGACTCCCGGACAGCGGAAGTGGCCACGGCGCTGAATATTCCTTTTGTCAACGAGACTGAGATTGACCTTAGAAGCGACATCGATTTTTCCAGCCTCTATTCCTCAAGCGACATTTCGAAATTCACCAACGGCTACAACAAATACAGGTCAAATTTCGCCGATTTCTTTGAAAAGAACAATCTGCGAATGCTGACCACGGCATAAATTTCGGCAAAAGCGAACGACATATTCCAAATTGCGAATTGTGTCGTTCGCTAACAAGCCCAAACAACCACCCCTTGCCCATTCAGGCTTTCAATCCGCCCGTTTGAATCTAGCAATTTCCTTAGCGAGCAGACGTAAATAAAAATCCTTGAATTCGATAGACGGCTCGATATCCTTGCTCCCCTCAGCACTCTTCTGTTCAGACAGTGCCCATTCATTCCATGAAACAACCAACGCAAGGTCGACCTTCTTGTCTATCGCGCGCTGCCACTCCTCTCTAAATGTATCGCCCCCCATGCGGGTCCGTCCGGCGATACGCGCATTTGAATCCGGCCGCCAGCTCGCGGTAATCGTCATAGCCTCCGGATGGCCTCCCAGCATGGTATAAGTTTGAGGACCGCGATCCTCCCATGACAGATAGCCATATTTGCTCACTTGATTATCCAGGAGTAAATTTGGCTGCTGAGAAACAAAACCCGTTAGCCATCTCACAGTAAACCGTGGGTCATTCCAGTTTGGCAGCGACCTCTTGAATGGTGAGGGCGTTCCTACGTAAACAATCAAAAGCGGCTTTCCTTCATATTTTTGGTACAATGCCGCTCGATTTGGATTTCTTACAAAATCCCTGTATACTTGATCAGCCTTTTTCTGAAGCCTTCCATCCTCAATTGCCTCTGGAGTCCCGGGAATACCAAGCATGATGGCTATCTTGGGATGATCTTCGAGCTTTTTATATTCATCCGCCAGCGTGTAGGTCGCCGTTTCCAGAGCTTCAATATCCTTCCGGCAACCACAGTCAGGCACATAATCAATATCGTTCGACCAATCAATAAAAATAAAATCAACTCCAGCGCCACTCAACCACTTTGCATGCTCCTGAATGACATGTGGATCGTCCGCCGAATAATGCCCGAGAAGCGGAGTGCCCCAAGCTTTTTTCCAGTTATGGAATGTCGTGTAAGCGATGCCGACCTCTCGCGCCTCTAAGTTTCCTATAAAGCCAAATACACCCGAGACGAAGATTAAAAAAATGAGGCATGTCGACAGGAAATTGCGATTTATTCGCATTAAATATCTAGCCATCGTCAAAATATACCTCCGCACACTTTCCCCATTCAGATTTTCAGCCTGGCAAGAACATCAACACTGCTTTTACCTCCTCCTATGCAAAGTTCAAGCTGTTCGATAGCCTCACGCTTTTCGACTAGCTTTTTCGCATCGAAGACACACTTGAATCCGTAACGCACGTCGGGATTTCCCTTCAAGTGCCTCGCAACGTCCGCACGGACCATTCTTTCGATACTGATTGCCTTCACCACACAAGCATAGTTAACAAGTATCTTGAAATCAATGCAATCATTTTTCGGTCCGTCGACCCATCCCTTGCATTCGATTCGACCACCTTCACAAAAAACACTATCGACTCTGAATTTCATCCCGCCGCCACCGGTGAAGTGCAAAGGATCATTCTCTCCATCTTCCACACCATACTCGAGGCCGGCGATCTTCAAAGCCGCAACAATTTCATCATATTCCCGCAACAATGCTCTTGCTCTGAGTTTGCCCAGCCCGTCCTCGACATCATTGATATCGTGCTGTGCAAAAAATTCAGCGGCCCTGGTTTTTCCGCCGGGCCGCCCGCGCGGTCTCTTCTTGGTGAAAAATTCACTACGCGACTTGACCACATAGTGATTTATTCGTATTCCGCTCCAGGCAACATCTTTCGTCAGGCCGCCCCATTCACCATCTCCGAGTTTTCGCCCCGAGGAATCGACATAGACCCAGTCTCTTTTAAGTTTGAACGAATGTGGATTGGTTCCAACACCTCTACACGCAGACGTCCTGATGAATGTTTTATAATGTCGATTAATAGGTCTATTTTGCTCAGCCCGCATCGTAAATCTATCGGTAACGAATTCACGACTAGCCGTCATCCAACGCGAGGATCCATAGACCGCCCAATTTATAGCTATGGCGCCAACATTTTTTATTTTGGAAATTCGCCGCAAATATTCAACTAACGATAGATCATTTCTTTCAATATTGACAAACTCATCGGCATCGATAAATGCCAGCCACTCTGTTTCGGCACCATATAACTCCAGAATCCTTTGATATGCCGCGAGTTGCGAATTCTCACCATCGATGACCGGCTGAAGCACGAGATTTATGTAACCCAGATCATGTAGGATCTGCAACAATTCACGAGTACCATCATCGCTTTCATTATCCGCAATAAAAAATCGCCTAACACCGAGCGAACGGTGATAGGCGAGCCATTCAACTATGAATGGATACTCATTTCTAAAAATAGAAGCAATTCCAATCTTATCAGTCATCACGAGGCATTGAGTTTTCCGTCATTTTGAACCATCCAAACAAAATGACGGTCTCGAATCTCACAGTTTCATATATACCGCTATCCCTTGCTCAACGTCGTCAAACACCGTGACCTCTCCATTGTTGAGCAGCAGAACAATATCGCACATTTTTCGAACCTGGGCCATCCCATGTGTCACGAGGATCAGGTTTGCTTTTCCCACGCGTCGCTTGAACTCAGCTTCCGCCTTCTCACGAAAGTGTGCATCCCCTACCGACATTGCCTCGTCAACCATGTAGTAGTCGAAGTCAAATGCCAAGCTCATTCCGAAAGCCAGTCTTGCCCGCATGCCTGACGAGTAAGTATTGACTGGCTGCTCGAAGTATTCGCCCAATTCTGCAAAATTCTCGACATAGGCCAGCACCTTATCGAGCGCCGCTCCTTCTGCTCCCAGTGTCCGACATACGAATTTTGCATTTTGACGGCCAGTCAACGATCCTTGGTATCCTCCACCAAGACCGACTGGCCATGAAATCCGCTTGTCGGTAACGATCTTTCCACTGTCAGGTATATCTGTTCCGCATAGCAACCTCATCAAGGTGCTCTTGCCCGCTCCGTTTCGCCCAATCAATGCGATGTTCTTGTCGGGAGGGACGCTGAACGATAAATTTCGAAAGATATACTTTCTCCCACGTGTGGTCACATAGGATTTCGTCAGGTTTTGTAGTTCGATCATGTCTGTGTGAATTTCCGAAGATCTTCTCTACGCCAGCGATACAGAAGCATGGACAAAAACAATGCAAAACAGGAAAAGTATATCGGATAAAAGACGTCCAGTTGCTCTACCTTCGGATAACTCGCAAACATGGAAGATCTGACATTATCGATTACCTCAAGATAAGGATTCCATGCCAACCACGACAATTTTTCATCGGATATCCGCCATACTGGATAAAATACCCCCGATGTCAGGTATATGGGAAGATACGACAACCGGAGGGCTAGCTTCAATCGCGGAAATGCGTGCCCAATAATAGCGAACAACACACCGATCGAAAATGCGACCACGATCCCCATTGCGATCGACAAACACCATGCCAGCGGATCACTGATCAAAACATCGTGATCGAACCAAAACCCAAGAAAAAAGCAAATGATTACGTAGGCACATGAGTAAACGCAGATCTCGACAACCATGCGAGCGATAAAAGTATCGAACGGCAAAACCTGTCGATAGGAAAATAACCCTTGGTTAGCCTGTATTGCATCGATCATTCTCCACGAAATATTTCTCATCATGTGGAATGGGACGATTCCACTAACCATATAGATGATGAAATCAAGACCCTGCACTGGACTTACTTTAAAAAAGGCGTAAAAGGTCAGGATAACCACGAGAATACTCAACGGCTCCATGACAACCCACACAACGCCCATTCTCCGTGCCCCGAATCGCGTCTGCATTTCTCTTAAAAACAGCGCAAATAGCACCGACTGGAATATTCTCAGCGATGTCCGCTTCGCCTTAAAACCAGAATCAATTTCTGACATGGTCATCAATTTTAATAATCGGTCGCATACCTGCCCAACAACATCACTTGGACGATAGGAGCAATAATCTTCTGCATCTCATATGTCGGCGCATTTGTCACATAAACCGTATCCTCGGGTAGCACCAGAAATTTCTTTGCAAGAAACATGGATACCGGTTCGCGCATGTCCAGATGAAAGACCTCCGCTTCAGGCTTGCCTTTTTCCGCAGTATCAGCTAGACGAAAAACAAATACGCCCTGAGGGTTTGCGCTGCGTTCGCTCAATCCTCCAACCGAACCTAGAACTTCCAGCAGCGTAGGATTCGATGACGGCAGATCGTGCAACCCCGGCTTACCGACTGCCCCCATCGCCACGAACCGCTCTCGCGCACGATTCAAGATGATCTCGGATTTCGGTGGAACCGGAATATTTCCGCCCGACAATAGATCCTGATAGTTGTACGCAGATACCTTTTTTCCTGTACGGAGCACAACGTTGATCAAATATGGTTCCAGCACCGGGCCACCGGCCTGATTGATGGCGTCAAGTATGGTCAAGGGCCCTTGGAGTGCCGAGTAGCGCCCCGGACTCTTCACCGCTCCCGCGACCAGAACCGAGCTGGACAGGTCATTGACGAGTTCAACATGCACTTGCGGCTCGCTCGCACGCCCCATCACCCCCTTGCGGATAATGGCCTCGACCTGATCAAGGTTCTTTCCGCTGACCTTCTTCGTGCCCATATAGGGAAGAGAAATTCCCCCGTCAGAATTCACGCGCACTTTGTCGAAGACGGTACCCCCTTGTGCAAGCGGAGCGAATACCGTAGTACCGGCCATGTTGTCGTCCGAGATCAACACCTTGATCACATCCCCGGGCACAAGCTGCACCTCCGGCACCTCTTGAGGAGCAACCTGCTTTCGGGGTGCACTTTCAGGCGGACGAACGTACGGCGCGATATTGCCAGGTGCAAGTTCAATGAGCGTGTACGGATAGTCGCTGTTGCCGGCGTTCGACGCCGATGTAATGCTGGTCATATACGGGCCAGCTCCCGACAAAATGCCGCAAGCGCTCAGGGACGCCACACTGGAGAGTAACGCCGTAGCCCGCAGGCAGCGCACGAGGTTCTGCCGGGTGCCGAAAAGGGAATATTTTTTGTACATACCGTAGCAAATCCGATTCTTAATCTCGATGGTCCTTGATCGTCGCAATCACAAAGCGCGTGACACCATATACTAGCAACAAGATCACCAGAATCGTAAACAGGTTATAAAAACGACGCGGCAAAAGTGATTCATCCGGCATATTAGGATTCACAATCACGACAAGGGCGCGCAATTTCTTTGCGGCCTGATTGTGTGCCTCATTCAGGGCAATTGCCGACGCCTTATACATGTCCTCGGCAATTCGAGCATCCAATTCAAGATTACGGAATCTTGCCGCAACCACATTCATCTGGTTGTCGGAACTTTTTGCCGTCAACTTATTTTGCTCAACCGCAATTTGCTGGCGAAGGGCCTGAACGCGAATTTGCTGCTGTCGAACTTGTGGACTATTTTCACTCAGACTAGCCCGCATTGCTCGAAGTGCAGTATCCGCCTTGATTTCCTCTGCCTGAAGCTGCGAAATCACATCGTTGCGAGCCAAAGCCGATCTCTGCGCGTCCAGGACATTGTTATTGCCTTGAAATGCCAGCACTGTATCCCGTTTACGATCGTAGACATCGCGCGCGCGTTCCACTTCGCTCTCGGCAAACTCGACCTGCTCGAGCGCCAAGCGATGCGAAACGCTATTGACGAAATTGTCGCTCTCAGCAATGATTGTCTTAAGCGACTTCTCCGCAAATTCTCTATCGAAAGCCTGCACGCGAATAGTCAGCAAACCTGTCGACTCATCAAAGCTGGCCGTCACCATCCGCTGATAGTACTTAAGCAATTTTTCCTTTGATGCATTCGGCGACAGGTAATACCATGGATCGCGCAGACGTCCGGCATAATGATCGCTCCAATGCAGCCTTTCCTGCAAAACATTTAACATGTCTTGCGAGAGAACGAATTCACGAACATAAAGCGTTTCCTCAAGAGAACTAGAAGCGCCACCACCCAGCAGCACGGACAAACCCGAAGCCTGAGCGGCCGCCGCCCCGCCACCACTCCCGCCTTCGTTCGAGCCTACCTTTTTCACCACTACTTCAGATGTACTCGTAAAGCGATCTTGCGCAAGAACGATGTAATATGCGAGAGCGAGTATCATAGGCACAACTACTATGCCCATAAATAGTTTATGTTTTTTGATATTATTGATTGTCATTTTTTCGTAATCGATTTACTGGGAAACTACGCAGTTCCAGATCCTTTGGATCAGATTTCTTCGAAAGGCCCACGGTCGAGGAACATTCGGTGTAGCGCTCAAGGCAAAATCAGCCTGTAGATAATTGAGGTTGGGGTTGTAAAACGGATCGTGGCGCATGACATCCGCCCAGCGCTTGCTCATATATCTCACTTCCGCTCTGGCGCGACGTTGCTGTGCACGGGTAACGTCCTTACCTCGTGAACGCGACTCGAAGTGATACAAGAGCGCGTGAGGCGTCCATACAACACGCAAGCCCTCCTCACGGACGCGCAAGCAGTAATCCACGTCGTTGAAGGCGACTTTGAGATTCTTTTCGTTCAACCCTCCGAGCGCCAAATACAGCGACTTTCTGGTAAGCAAGCACGCTGCGGTCACGGCCGATAGATCCTGCGTAACCAAAGCCCTACCTGCGTAGCCCGGCTCATCCGCACCAATGCCCGAGTGCAAATGATTGGCGCACCCGCCCGAACCCACCGTGTCGCCGGCGTGTTGTACGGTGTCGTCCTCGTAAAGCAGTTTCGCACCCACCGCACCGACAGCTGTGCTCGACAACACCCCCACCATTTCCCCCAACCAGTCCGGCGAGATCACCTCGGTATCGTTGTTGAGCAAACACACCAACTCGCCCTTCGCCTTGGCGATCGCCACATTGTTGATACGCGAGTAATTGAATGGCTCATCGAACGGCAACACCCGAACATTGGCCACCTGCTGCAAGTTCCGCAGGTAGTCCAGTGTTTCGCGTTCGATGCTCTGGTTGTCCACGACGAGAATCTCGTACGGTCCGTAACGCGTCTTTTCCAGCACACTGGCGATGCAACGACGCAGGTGCCCCAACTGATCGCGCGTCGGAATGACGATACTGACCAAAGGAGCCGGCTCCGCTACCGCGTAACGTACCCGGCATCTGCCCGGCCCCGTAGCATCAACCTTTGCCGATATCCCGACACGGTTCAAATGCGCGGCCACCGCGCGAGCGGTCTCCGCGCCGTCAATCGGCTCCTCGCGGGACATCAGATGCCAGAGTGGCGCAGGCACATGCACCATCGGGGAGCCCAGTTCGCTCAAACGTAACAGAAACGCATGCATGACATTCGCCCCATTCACTTCCGCTCCGAATTCGGGCAAACGGTGCGCATACCGGCTGTTCCAGACGAACGCCTCTCCAATGTAATTGGTGGAGCGCAGCAGTTCGGGTGACCAATCCGGCTTGAAAACAGGATCGTGCAATTCGCGGTCGGCGCGCTGAATGTCGTGATCCGCATAGACGACCGCGGCGTCCGGGACTTTGACTACGGCATCCGCGAGACAGAACAACGCCTGCTCAGATAGCGTGACTCCCGCCCTGATAACGAGGCACCATGCATTCTGCTCGAGCGGCGTCGAAATCAAACGTGACCAATCTGCCGCGGGATCGCCTTCCAGCAACTCGACGTCGAATCGCTGATAGGTTTGCGCCGCCAGACTGGCTCGCGTCGCATCGATATTAGCCCGGGTAGTTTGCCGGTTTATCGACAAAAAAATGTTAAATCTTGGTGAGAAATGCCAATTTTCGGCACGACGGACCATCAACGCGCGGTCCGCCGGACTAATAGCATAGAACTCCTGATACCACCCTGAGTAGCCACCACGGAACACATTTGCCCGAAAACGGCAAGCCACGTCGTACGCGTAATCAATATCGGAAAAAAGCGTAGCCAGCGTGAGTCCAGCTCGGGTACATCGATGCAAAGGCTGCTTGTACAACGTGCAAGCCACTCTCCAGAGTTGCCGCAAACGATACACTGCGAAACTCTGGCGGCGACAATGAAGGAATTCCGCACGAACAGGCTTTTCGTCGCCGTCCACGACCAAATGGACAGCCCGCACAGCCGCGTCAGTCTTGACCAGCTCCTGTACGCGTCCCTTGCTGCTTATTAAAACTTTTAAATATTGTGTCCGGCCGCCATCCAGCGTCAGCACTGCGGTCGCAACGCATGCCTCGCCATTGCCTACCGCCAGCCCTTCTATCAGCCACACCATGGACGTGCGGCTATTCCTCTCACAATTGATATCAGCCGCCACTTCTTCACTACCTGTCTTGACTATGACGCAACTTGGGATCCGCGATTATAATTCACGGCCTGAGGAAGACTAGAAAAACCTAAAAGTATCCGTCATGCACCGATCAATCCTATTTCTCCAGGGGCCGCCCTCGCTTTTCTGGCGTCAGTTGAGCGACCACTTCGATGCCGCACTCGTGCGCACGCATCGAATCAATCTGTCTCTGGGAGATTGGGCCTACTGGCGCAAACCGGGCGCGGTCAACTACCGCGGCCGCTTTAGCCGCTGGGCCGGCTTTCTGCGCGATTATCTGGTGCGCCACGAGATCACCGACATCATCTACTTTGCCGACCGCCTGCCCTATCATGCGGTCGCGCGCGAAGTCGCCGAATCACTCGGTATTCGCACGTACTCAATCGAATTCGGTTACCTGCGCCCCGACTGGCTCACCCTCGAGCGCGGCGGCATGGGCACGCTGTCACACTTCCCCACGGACCCAAAGGCGATCCGCGCAATTGCCCGCCGTGTCGGACCATTCAAGCCGGACACCAAGCATTATTCACACAGCTTCGGGCAAGAAGCGTTCAACGAGGTGCTTTATAACCTCCTGACCTCGCTAGTACCATATTTTTTCCCGCTCTATCGCACCGACAAATATTACCTGCCATTACTGGACTATCTGCGCTGGCTGCCGCGGATGGTCAGCCAGCGCCTGCATGAGCCCGCGCGGGTTGCCGCCGCGGACGTATTGCGACATTCGGACGATCTTTACTGGATGCTCGCGCTGCAAATGCAGGCCGATTACCAGCTGCGAGCCAATTCGGCATACAACGATCAACGGCAAGTGATCGAGGAAGTCATTTCGTCGTTCGCCCAGCATGCTCCGCAGGACGGCTCACTGATCATCAAGCTGCATCCGCTCGACAATGGCATGGAGCGCTGGGAGAAATTCGTCGCGCGCACGGCAAAACGCTATGACGTGGAATCGCGCGTCATTGCCGTGACGGACTGCGACCTCAAGCGCACGATCAAGCACAGCAAGGGGGTCATTACGGTGAATTCGACCGTGGGCCTGCACGCGTTGCGTGCCAATTGCCCGGTGAAAGTGCTCGGCATGGCGATGTACGACATCGCAGGACTCACGCACCAGGGTTCGCTGGAAACGTTTTGGACCAAGCCCGAGCGCGTCAATAAGCCGTTGCTCAACGACTTCGTGGCCGCAATTGCCGCCACCGTCCAGATACATGGCTCGTTCTACAACCGTGCGGGCCGCGACGCAGCGTGCGTCGAAATCGTACGCCGCGTGATGAAAGACGAGGTCAATGGCCACGGCGCCTTCGTCGATCCGCCCCCGCGGCTCGATCGCGCGCTGCGGTCGAACGTTCCGATCTTCGGTTCGTTGAAAGGCAGCGGCATCGAGCCGGCAGGTACGCGCCCCGTGGCTAAGCCTCCCGAAACAGACGTGCAACCCAGTGGCGCCAACGTGGCACCTGCGGCGTAGCACGCCATTCGACGAGTTCCTGCAGTGCCCGCTCCGGCGTGGTGAAGCGCTTCGTCGCTCGGCTCACATAGGTGGGATACAGAATCAGCGCCGCCGCCACGAGCTCGTCGAGCTTCAGCACACGAGCGCGCCGCTGACGCACCGCTTCCGTCAAGCCGGCATCGCGTGTCATGCCCCAGCCCGCGTAGAAAGGCTGCCCGTAAGTCACGACCTTCACGCCACGCATCAGCGCCTCAAACCCGGCCAGCGACGTCAGCACATGCACTTCGTCCACGCTGCCGAGCAGTTCGTGAAACGAAACTGAGCCAAGCGTCTCGTCGCACCACTGCGCCGCGTCGCCCTCGCCGCGCCCCACATTGCGCAGGCCGGCCACGACGTCCGGGTGCGGCTTGTACAGCAGGTACGCATCGGGATTGGCGACCCGAACCGCACGCAACAGATCCATATTGCTGCGAATATCCGACGCACCGAAGCGGATCGACGCATCCGTCTCGACCTGTCCGGGCACCAGAATCACGCGCCGCCCCTGCGGACGGCTCCAGTTCGCGCGGCCGGCGAGGTTGTACTTGGTAATGCCCGCATCGCAGATGGCCCGGCGCAGGCTGGCTGCACGTTCAACCAGTTCGGGGGAAAACGTCGCGTGTGCAAGCAGCATTTCCAGTCTGGAAGGCCGGGTGGCATCGTAATAGATGCCGATGTCGTCCTGCACCCACGACAACGGGCGAGTCAGGTCGGCGCCGAGGCCGACGGAGCGCACGAAGCCGTCCTCGACGCGGATGACCGGGTGCATCGCGGACAATGCGGGGGCAAGCCGGTCGTCAAGCTTGCGTCCCCACGTGGCCACGGCGGCATCGCTCGCCCGCGGCACCCGCCAGCGAAATCGAACGGCGCTGCCGCCGAAAAACTGACGCACATAGTCCTTCTTCCAGCCTGAAAACCCGAGCGCATCGATCTCGACGGGAAATCGTTGCCGCATCCGGCGCTGCAATGCCAGCCACGCGATCACGGCTTCAACCTCGCAGCGCTTGCCGGTTTCCGGATCGACATAGCGGCAATAATCGATCAGCGCAGCATGAACGAGTTGCTCCAACGTGGCCATACCGCGTCGCCCGGGTGCCGGCAACTCGTCCCGAGTCAGCCCCCACCCCGCGTAGAACGGCATGCCGAATACACGCACCGGCAGCCCCCATATCAATGCCTCGAAACCGAGTTGCGAAGTCACCGTATAAACCTCGTGAACCAGCGGCAGCACACTGGCCGGATGCGCGCTGTCGGCCAGCACGCGCACGCGCGGCATCGCGCGCACCGCGTCGAGATCGAAATGGCCTTGCTTGCGGCCGGACACGACGTCGGGATGAACCTTGAGCAGAATCGTGCGATCGGGATGATCGCGCAGCGCGGCTTCCAGCATGCGGTGGAAGCTGGACGCGTCGGCAAGACCGCAGGAAATCGAGGCATCGCCACGCGTCTGGTCCACGACCAATATGCATCCATCGGGCAATGCCCTGTCCAGGTCGCGGCTGTGGTTGTATTTGGACACGCGGCCGTCCCGCCATGCCGCAGCCAGTGCGCGAGCCCGCGTGATCTGGTCGTCGCGCAGCGGCTGCGCAATCAGGGATTCCAGCCTCGATGGCTGGCTGCCGTCGAGATAAAGCCCGACATCGTCGAAAATGACCGAAAGCGGAGGGTCGTCCTTGCCGAGTCCGACTGAACGCACGAAGCCGTCTTCGATGTGATAGACCGCGAGGCCATGTTTCTTCGCGTAGCGCTCGGCGGCCATTGCGCTCGGACGGCGCCCCCATGCAAGGACACCCGCACCCGCGACCGGCTGGCCCACCGGCCGGTAGTGCAGTTGAAAATCATCCAGCAACGCGGCGAGTGTCGGGATGCGGTTCACGCCCGGCGCCATCGTATAGGCGCGCGGCAGCGAACCTATCGACGCTTTGCGAAGCGGCTGCCCGGCGACTTCGCCCCGGCCAACAGAAAAATCAGTCAAAAACTTGAGCCTCGACAAATGCGGCCACACGCGCTCACGCGATCCGGTAATTGCCGAAAGCGGAGGTATATCCTGCGAAGCCGGAGTAATGGAATATCGATGCGCCCACCGGGACGGTCATGTCGAGCGGACCTTCGGATATCGATCCGCGCAACCGGACGACAACGGCAGAAATGCTGCGCGCATGATGCAATTCATGCGCTCACCACCTGCCCTCATCCTCGCGCGGGAGCAATCGCATTGTACTTCTCGACCCACCACCACTGCCGTATCCGGTGGATGTCGACATTTTAACGGGCAATCCCCTTCAAAGAGACCGGCAAGCCGATTAATGCACACTGGAGCGGCCGCTCCGCCCCATGGCCTGCCATCGGTTGCGGATGCAACATCAACCCGTACCGACATCACAAATGTAAATAATTTACAATATTAAAAATTATTACGAGGGTGGAGCCATATAAATTTGTCATTGCCAGTTGCGCACACACGATCAAACATCTTTAGAATCACCCAATCAACAAAAAGTCCAGAACGCCCGCTCATGCCGGGATGATTTTGCACGAGTCGCGCATACGCGCGCCGACCAACCACACGCATTTGATGTTCTGATGTTGCGCAGGCTCCTATACCGAAAATCGGCACACGGCCCGTCTCACCTCCGTGGCAACACGGCGGTGCTACGTTGGCTCGTTCTTCATCAAGGTGAAAATCCGTCCACGGATTATTACGTGCTGCCGCGCCTGCGGGAGTCGGGGCTGCCTGTCGTCTATAAAAACCTGGACAGTGCATTGCCGGAATCCGGTGACCTGGCGACGGGGACGGCCGTCGTGATCATCCGCTACCTGAACACGCGATGGGCGCGCGCATTGCACATTCATCGCGCGCAATTGGCGCGAATCGTGTATTTCATGGACGATGACCTGCTGCAGCCACGGTCATGGAACGGGCTGCCTCGCCCGTATGTGAAAAAACTCCGCAAATACTGCCATGCGCATACCGCGGACATCCGCGACCTTGCCACGGAATACTGGTTTTCGACGCAGGCACTACGCGATCGCTATCCGGAGCGGGCGGCTAAACTCGTGACGCCGCGTGCATTGCCGGAGGATGCCCGCCCGCTGCAGGTACGCAACGCTGTAGTCGACGCACCGGAATCGCCGATCCTCGTGTTCTATCACGGCAGCGCCGCTCATGAAGCCGAGATCACATGGCTGCAACCGATCATCGCGCAAGTGCTCGCACGCTGTCCGAACGTCCATTTCGAGCTGATTGGCGCGCATGCGGTGAATGTGCTCTTTCGCAGCCTGCCACGCACACGGGTCGTACATCCGATGGACTGGGCCAACTATCGCGGCCACTGCCGCCTTCTCGACGGCCATATCGGCCTCGCCCCGCTGCTACCCTCCGCGTTCAACACTACGCGCGCGCACGTGAAGGCCTACGATATCGCCCGCTGCCGCGCGGTGGGGCTGTATGCCGCCGCGGGCCCGTATCAAGAGGTCATCCGGCACGCCGAGAACGGCCTCTTGCTCGCCAATGATCCGCAGATCTGGGTGGATGCACTATGCGCGCTGGCCGGCGATCCGGCCCGCCTACACGCACTGCGCGTGGCCGCACAGAAGCTCCTTCAACTTCCCCCTGCCGAACAGCCAGCCCCGATCGGGATGATTCGCACCGCGCCCGAGCAAGTCGCGCTTACTCGTAACCCAGCCGACTCAGGAACCAGCCGGATACGGCCGGATGTAATCCGGCCAGCAGGAAACATCCGAGGTTCAGTGGGAATGGAAAGCTGATTCGCGCACGGTTGGTGCTCAGGCCCACGCGTATCACGCGCGCCGCCTTCGGCGCTTTCCAGAGGAATGGCTTCGGACCGGGCATATCGAAGCACATCTGCGACTCGACGTAGCCAGGCATGATCACGTTGACCTTGACACCCTCCGCAGCCAGCCCGTCGCGCATCGCTTCCCCGTAGGCCTTCACCGCAGCCTTGCTCGCACTGTAGCTGGGCGTCTCGGGCAATCCTCGCCATGCGGCAAGAGAGCTGACCAGTGCGATCTGCCCTGCGCGGCGCGCGCGCATCGCGGGCATCGCCGCATGCGCGGTGGCGATGCTTGCCTTCACGTTCACGTCCAGCAGACGGTGCATGTCCTCCCAGTCTTCGCCTTGATGCCCGGGGCCGGTATTGATATTGACGCCGGCATTTGCGATCACGAGATCTGGCGCTTCGGCCGCGCTCATTTCGCTGACCCAATTCCGCAACGTCTCGTGATCGCGAACATCGAATGCCGCCGTGATGACACGCGCACCGAGCGAGGTACAGGCGTCACTCACCTGTTGCAGCAGCGCGGTATTGCGGCCGTGCAAAATGAGTACCGCCGAGCCGGCACGCGCGTATTCCTGCGCCAGCGCGGAACCGATGCCGCCCGTTGCACCCGTAATCAGCACGCAACGCGGAACCCCGTTTTTTCGTGTAGGCATGGTCGAGAGATATGGATTTGTATCGTGATATTTTCGGCAGCATTATCCGACATGCCCCACAAAAAACGCGCATCATTCATAGAATATTTTCCCCAAACAGTCCGCACGGCAATCCGGCGACTCGGGCATTTCCGCGCTTCGGCATAAGCGTCGGGAAAACATCTCCCCTGCTGCATCGCTCGGGGTTTTAACACTCTTTCATCCTCGATCGACTTCTCTTCGGTTATAACCTTCCGTCGAAAAGCCGCCTGCCGGCCCCTTTTTCATTTATGGAGCCCCCATGCCGAACCTGGAATCCACTCAGCAATTCCTGATGACCCGCGGCCTCGACTTCGGCCTCAACCTCCTCGCCGCGATCGTCCTGTGGTTCATCGGCCGCTGGGCGATCCGCCTCGGCACGCGCCTGCTGGGCAAGGTGGTACGCCGCAGCGGCAAGGTCGACCCGACGCTCACCGACTACCTGACCTCCGTAGTCAGCGTGCTGCTGACGATCCTGCTGATCCTTGCGATCCTGCAGATCTTCGGTGTTCAGACCACGTCGTTCGCCGCCCTGCTCGCCGGCCTCGGCCTCGCGATCGGCACGGCGTGGGGCGGCCTGCTCGCGCACTTCGCCGCCGGCGTGTTCATGCAGGTGCTGCGTCCGTTCAAGATCGGCGACGTGATCAGCGCGGGCGGCGTCACGGGCACGGTGAAGGAACTCGGCCTGTTCGGCACGACGATCATCACCGCCGACAACGTCGTGACGATCGTCGGCAACAACAAGATCTTCTCGGACAACATCGCGAACTACAGCGCGACGCCGCATCGCCGCGTGGACCTGACCGCGAAGATCGCGAACGGCGTCGACGCGGCCGATGCGATCAACCGCCTGAAGACGCAGATCCAGTTGATCCCGAACGTGATGAAGGTGCCTGCGCCGGACGTCGGCGTGCTGCAGTTCACGCCGGAAGGCCCGCTGCTGTTCGTGCGTCCGTCGACGCAGCCGGAGAACTACTGGCAGGTGTACTGCGACACCAACCGCGTGATCCTCGAGACGTTCCGCGACGCGCAATACCCGACGCCCGAAACGCCGATCTTCCATCGCACGACCTGAGGAACGGTGTCGCCAAGCGGTTCGCAGGATTCTGACTGAAGCAGCCGGCGTCAAGCAGCCGGATCGGCCGATACCGCACATCGGCAATCGATCGGACCGCACGAACCGCACGGACGAAAAAAAGCGTGGCAACTGCCACGCTTTTTACTGCGCCGAAGCGAAAACGCGCAGGCTCAGTGGCCGCGCGTGTTCTGCGTACCGCCCGAATGCCGCCCGCGCACCAGCTTCCACAGCGCGCCGAGCGCGACCGGCACGATCGCCGCGCCGATCCCCGCCAGCACGATCACGTTCAGATACTGGCGGATGAACGGAATATTGCCGAAGAAGTAGCCGAGCAGCACCAGCAGCAGCACCCAGAGCAACGCGCCGATCACGTTGAACAGCTGGAAGCGCGCGACGCTCATCGACGACGCGCCGGCGACGAACGGTGCGAACGTGCGCACGACCGGGATGAAGCGCGCGAGCACGATCGTCTTGCCGCCGTGCTTGTCGTAGAACGAGTGGGTCTTCTGCAGCGCAGCGCGATCGAGGAAGCGCTCGAGCACCGGGATATGCGTATTGAACACCTTGGGCCCGACCCAGCGGCCGATCAGGTAGTTCACGGTATTGCCGGCAATCGCCGCGACCAGCAGCAGCACGATCAGCCCGCCGACGTTCATGTCGCCCGTCGCCGCGAACGCGCCGCCGATGAACAGCAGCGAATCGCCCGGCAGGAACGGCAACACGACGAGCCCCGTCTCGCAGAACACGATCAGGAACAGCACCAGATACACCCACGCACCGTACTGCCGGATGAAGTCGCCGAGGAACGCGTCGATATGCAGGACCAGGTTGACGAAATGAAGCAGCGTATCCAAATGCGATTCCTCGAAGGCGAAAGGGCCGGAGTGGCCGAAAAGCGGAAGTGCCCGCCGGACAAGGCGGTGCGCGGAACGCAGTCATCATACCGAAACTACCTTAAGGCTCCGTGAAAAAAACGTAAGCGGCCCCGGCCACGGCATCCGCCGCCGCCTCGCTATAATTCGGCCATGTCCGAAATCACCGAAACGGCCGCAGGCGCCGTGCCCACGCCCGCCGCGCGCCCGCTGCGCGCGATCCAGCCCCTGCCCGACCAGCTGATCAGCCAGATCGCCGCCGGCGAGGTGGTCGAACGCCCGGCGTCGGTCGTCAAGGAGTTGCTCGAGAACGCGATGGACGCCGGCGCGACGACGCTGCGCATCGTGCTCGAGGAAGGCGGGGTCAAGCGCATCTCGATCACCGACGACGGCTGCGGGATTCCGCCCGACGAACTGCCACTCGCGCTTATGCGCCACGCGACGAGCAAGATCCGCTCGCTCGAGGAGCTCGAGGCGGTCGCGACGCTGGGTTTTCGCGGCGAAGCGCTCGCGTCGATCGCGTCGGTCGCCGAGATGTCGATCACGAGCCGCACGGCCGAGGTCGCGCATGCGACGAAGATCGACGCGACCACGGGCGCGCTGTCGCCGGCCGCCGGCGCGGTCGGCACGACGATCGAGGTGCGCGAGCTGTACTTCAACACGCCCGCGCGCCGCAAATTCCTGAAAAGCGAGCAGACCGAGTTCGGCCACTGCCTCGAAATGATCCGCCGCGCGGCGCTCGCGCGGCCGGACGTCGCGATCTCGGTGCTGCACAACGGCAAGGCCGTCGAGCACTGGAACGCGACCGAACCCGCACAGCGCGTCGCGAAGATCCTTGGCGACGGCTTCGCGACCGCACACCTGCCGCTCGACGAGCAGGCCGGGCCGCTCGCCGTCTACGGCTGCGCGGGCCTGCCGACCGCGAGCCGCGGCCGCGCCGACCAGCAATACTTCTTCGTCAACGGCCGCTTCGTGCGCGACAAGCTGCTCACGCACGCGGTGCGCGCGGCGTACGAGGATGTCCTCCACGGCGACCGTTACCCGTCGTACGTGCTGTTCCTCGATCTGCCGCCCGAAGCCGTCGACGTGAACGTGCACCCGTCGAAGATCGAGGTGCGGTTCCGCGATTCGCGCTCGATCCACCAGTACGTCTTCCACGCGGTGCAGCGCGCGCTCGCGCGCCATGCAGGCGCGTCGCCGGAAACCACCGTGGGCGGCCATGCCGCACAACTCTCACCGGCGCCGAGCGGCCCCGCGTCGTTCCTGAATACGCCGCTCGGCCAGGGCGCGGCCGCCGGCACGGGCGGCAGCGGCTTCTCGTCGCCGTCGTCCTCCTCGTCGTCGGGCAACACGTGGATGCGCCAGGCGCGCATGACGCAGGGCACGCTGCCGGTCGCGCAGCCGCTCGCGCTCTACGACGCGCTGTTCGGCCGCAAGGACACCGGCGCGGGCACGCCGGACGGCACGACGATCGTCGCGCGCGACGCGGCCGATGCAGCGGCTGCGCCGGCCGCGCCGGCCGCGCCGCTGTCGGGCTTCGTCGCGTCGCCGCTCGCCGCCACCGCGCACGACGAGCAGCCGCTCGGCTTCGCGCTCGGCCAGATCCACGGGATCTACGTGCTCGCGCAGAACGCGCACGGCCTCGTGATCGTCGACATGCACGCGGCGCACGAACGGATCCTGTACGAACAGTTCAAGAACGCGCTCGCCGACCGCACGGTCGCCGTGCAGTCGCTGCTGCTGCCGATCTCGATGACGGCGACGCCGGTCGAGATCGGCACGGTCGAGGAAGAACGCGACACGCTCGAATCGCTCGGCTTCGACCTCGCGGTGCTGTCGCCGACGTCGCTCGCGATCCGCGCGGTGCCCGCGCTGCTGAAGGACGCGGACCTGCAGTCGCTCGCGCGCGCGGTGCTCGCCGACCTGCACGCGTTCGGCGGTTCGCGCGTGCTCACCGAACGCCAGCACGAGTTGCTCGGCACGCTTGCGTGTCACCACGCGGTGCGCGCGAACCGGCGCCTGACGCTCGACGAGATGAACGCGCTGCTGCGCCAGATGGAAGCGACCGAACGTGCGGACCAGTGCAATCACGGCCGGCCGACGTGGTATCAGCTCACGCTGAACGATCTCGACCGTCTCTTCATGCGCGGGCAATGAACGCTTCACCGCAGTCCGCCCCGACGACGATCGCCTGCCTGCTCGGCCCCACCGCCTCCGGCAAGACGGCCGCCGCGCTGGCGCTCGCCGCGCGCCGTCCGATCGAGATCGTCAGCGTCGATTCGGCGCTCGTCTACCGCGACATGGACATCGGCACCGCGAAACCGACGCGCGACGAGCGCGCGAGCGTGCCGCATCACCTGATCGACATCATCGACCCGGCCGATGCATATTCGGCGGCCGAATTCCGCGCGGACGCGCTGCGCCTGATCGGCGAGATCGCCGCGCGCGGCCGCACGCCGCTGCTCGCGGGCGGCACGATGCTGTACTACAAGGCGCTCACGCAGGGCCTCAACGACCTGCCGACCGCCGATCCGGCCGTGCGCGCGGAGCTCGACGCCGAGGCCGCGCGCGACGGCTGGCCGGCACTCCACGCGCGGCTCGCGCAGGTCGACCCCGCGACGGCCGCGCGGCTCGCACCGAACGATTCGCAGCGGATCCAGCGCGCGCTCGAAGTGTTCCTGCTGAGCGGGCAGCCGATGTCGGCGCTGCTCGCCGCGCCGCGGCGCGCGGACGACGCGGCCGCGGCCTATCGCTTCGTGCCGGTCGCGCTCGAACCGTCGGACCGCGCGGTGCTGCACGCGCGCATCGCGCAACGCTTCGACGCGATGCTCGACGCGGGCTTCATCGACGAAGTCGAACGGCTGCGCCGCCGCGAGGATCTGCATCTCGGCCTGCCGTCGATGCGCTGTGTCGGCTACCGGCAGGCATGGGAATTCCTCGACGGCGACACCGACTACCGGACCATGCGCGACAAAGGCATCTTCGCGACGCGCCAGCTGTGCAAACGGCAGATCACGTGGCTGCGCGCGATGCCGGAGCGGATCGTCGTCGACTGCGTCGCGCCGGATTCGACGGCGCAGGCGCTCGACACGCTCGAACGCGTGCTCGACGGCCGCATCGACGATCAATAACGGGGCAGGATCGCCGCGCATCGATCCTGCTTGCGCGCGATACCCTCGTCTTCGGTCAGCGTCGTTCCTCTTTCGGGCCGCCCGCCAATACGCCAAGCGCCACGCCAGAAAAAAAGCCGCCCGGATCGACTCCGGGCGGCTCTCCTTGCTGCATCCTGCGTGCGCTGCGTCAGACCACGACCGTCTGCGCCTCGCCTTCGCGGCTCGCACGCACGGTGCCGATCTTCCACACCTGTTCGCCGGCGGCCGTCAGGTCGGCGATCGCCGCGTCGGCATCGGCCGCCGAGACGATCACGGCCATCCCGATCCCGCAGTTGAACACCCGGTGCATTTCCGCGTCGGCGACGCCGCCGTGCTCCTGCAGCCACTTGAACAGCGGCGGCAGCGGCCACGCGGTCTGGTCGAGCTCGGCCGTGAGGCCTTCGCGCAGCACGCGCGGAATGTTCTCGACGAGGCCGCCGCCGGTGATGTGGGCCATGCCCTTCACCGACAGCTTCTGCATCAGCGCGAGCAGCGGCTTCACGTAGATGCGCGTCGGCGCCATCAGCGTGTCGGCCAGCGAGCGGCCGTGGAAATCGGCCGACAGGTCGGGGTTCGCGCGCTCGATGATCTTGCGCACGAGCGAGAAGCCGTTCGAGTGGATGCCGCTCGAGGCAAGGCCGAGCACCACGTCGCCTTCGGCGATCGTGCTGCCGTCGATGATCTTGCTCTTCTCGACCGCGCCGACCGCGAAACCGGCCAGGTCGTATTCGCCGTCCGGGTACATGCCCGGCATTTCGGCCGTTTCACCGCCGATCAGCGCGCAGCCCGACAGTTCGCAGCCGTGCGCGATGCCCTTGACGACGGTCGCGGCCGTGTCGACGTCGAGCTTGCCGCACGCGAAGTAATCGAGGAAGAACAGCGGCTCGGCGCCCTGCACGAGGATGTCGTTCACGCTCATCGCCACCAGATCCTGGCCGACGGTGTCATGTTTGTTCAGATGAAACGCCAGCTTGAGCTTGGTGCCGACGCCGTCGGTGCCCGACACGAGCACGGGCTCCTGGTACTTCTTCGGCACTTCGAACAGCGCGCCGAACCCGCCGATGCCGCCGAGCACGCCGTCGCGCAGGGTTTTCTTCGCAAAAGGCTTGATCTTGTCGATGAGCGCGTCGCCCGCGTCGATGTCGACGCCTGCGTCGCGGTAGGACAGACCTTGGGCGTCGGGAGCGGATTTCGGAGGATTCATGGGGGAATGCGAGAAGGTCGGTAAAATGCGATTTTACCCGAAGCCGGCCCGTTGGCCGGAATTCCCAGCACCGAATCGTCAGGGATTGCATCTTGGTCGACACGTCCCCGTTTTCATCGCCCCGCGAGCCGCGCCGGAAACCGCGCGCCGCCGTGCGTGCGGCCGCGTGTTCAGGCACCGGAGCAGCCCCGCGCGCGTGCCCGGCGTACGGCGCGCGTTTCATCAACCGACCTGCATTGTGACTGTTGTGTCCCGTCAACTGACGCTCGATCTCGGCACGCCGCCGCCCGCCACGTTCGACAACTTCATCATGAATGAGGAGAACGACGAGCTCATCTCGCGGCTCCAGAAGCTCGACCTCGCGCTCGCGGCGGGGCCCGTGCCGGACCGGTCGTTCTACATCTGGGGCGAGCCCGGCAGCGGCCGCACCCACCTGCTGCAGGCGCTCGTGAGCGACGCGTCGTACGGCTACGCGCGCTATCTGACGCCGCAAAGCCCGCTCGGCGCGTTCACGTTCGACCCGCGCATCGGCATCTACGCGATCGACGACTGCGACAAGATGAGCGACACGCAGCAGGTCGCCCTGTTCAACCTGTTCAACGAGGTCCGCGCGCACCCGTCGAGCGCGTTCGTCGCGGCGGGCCCCGCGGCGCCGCTCGCGCTCGACGTGCGCGAGGATCTGCGCACGCGCCTCGGCTGGGGGCTCGTGTTCCACCTGTCGCCGCCGTCCGACGCCGGCAAGATCGCCGTACTGAAGCTCGCGGCGAAGGAGCGCGGGATCGCGCTCACCGACGACATCGCCGCTTACCTGCTCACCCATTTCCGCCGCGACATGCCGAGCCTGATGGCGCTGCTCGACGCGCTCGACCGCTTCTCGCTCGAGCAGAAACGCGCCGTCACGCTGCCGCTGCTGCGCCGGATGCTGGCCCGCCCCGGCGACGACATCGCACCACCGGGCACAGGCCCGAACCGCTTCGAGTAAAATGCGCTTCCATGACTAATCTGGCACTCTTTGACCTCGATCACACGCTGATCCCGACCGATAGCGACCACGAATGGGGCCGCTTCATGGTGAAGCTCGGCATCGTCGACGCGGAAAGCTTCTCGCGTCAGAACGATCAGTTCTTCGCCGACTACAAGGCCGGCAAGCTCGACATCCATGCTTACCTGTGCGCGATGCTCACGCCGCTCGCGAAGTATTCGCGCGCGCAACTGGCCGAATGGCACGAGCAGTACATGCACGAGGTGATCCGCCCCGCGATGACGCCCGCCGCGCTCGAACTCGTGCGCAAGCACCTCGATGCCGGCGACCTGTGCTGCGTCGTGACCGCGACCAACGAGTTCATCACGCGTCCGATCGCGACCGCGTTCGGCGTCGACACGCTGATCGCGTGCGAGGTCGAAACGACCGACGGCCATCCCGACTCGCCGTACACGGGCCGGCCGACCGGCACGCCGAGCTATCGCGAAGGCAAGATCGTGCGCACCGAAGCGTGGCTCGCGTCGCTCGGCAAGCACTGGGACGACTTCGAACACAGCTACTTCTACAGCGACTCGCACAACGACATCCCGTTGCTCGAGAAAGTCACCGACCCGATCGCGACCAACCCCGACGACACGCTGCGTGCGCATGCAAGCGACCGCGGCTGGCGCATCCTCGATCTCTTCTGAACGTCGTGATCAAAAAATTCATTCGCAAGCTGCTCGGCCAGGACGGCGCCGAACACACGTCACCCGTCGAGGCGCCCGCCGTCGAAACGGCCCCTGCCCCGCGCCCCGCGAAGGGGAGCCGCGGCGGCGGCGCCAGGAAGGCGCGCAGCAACCACGAGCCGACCGTCGTGCCGGCCAGCGTGCACCAGATCGATCCGTCGCTGATCTCGCGGAACGCCGTGCGCGTGACCGACACGCTGCAGCAGGCGGGCTTTCGCGCGTTCATCGTCGGCGGCGCCGTGCGCGACCTGCTGCTCGGCATCGCGCCGAAGGACTTCGACGTCGCGACCGACGCGACGCCGACCGAGGTGCAGCGCCTGTTCCGCCGCGCGCGCCTGATCGGCCGCCGCTTCCAGATCGTCCACGTGCAGTTCGGCCAGGAACTGATCGAGGTGTCGACGTTCCGCGCGCTGGTCGACGCGCCGCCCGAAGCGGCCGCGGCCGAGCCGCCGAAGCGCCTGAAGCGCGACGAGCTCGACCGCCGCACGCATGCGGTGGACGCGAGCGGCCGCGTGCTGCGCGACAACGTGTGGGGCGAACAGCACGAAGATGCCGCGCGCCGCGACTTCACGATCAACGCGATGTACTACGACCCGTCGACGCAGACGGTGCTCGACTACCACGACGGGATGGCCGACATGCGCGCCCGCCTGTTGCGGATGATCGGCGACCCGGCCACGCGCTTCCGCGAGGATCCGGTGCGGATGCTGCGCGTCGTGCGCTTCGCGGCGAAGCTCGGCTTCGAGATCGAGCCGCACACGCGCGAGCCGATCAACGCGCTCGCCGACCTGATCAACAACGTGCCGGCCGCGCGCCTGTTCGACGAAATGCTGAAGCTGCTGCTGTCGGGCCATGCGCTCGCGTGCCTGCAGCAGCTGCGCAAGGAAGGCCTGCACCACGGGCTGCTGCCGCTGCTCGACGTCGTGCTCGAGCAGCCGCAGGGCGAGAAGTTCATCACGCTCGCGCTGAACAACACCGATGCGCGCGTGCGCGCCGGCAAGCCGGTGTCGCCGGGCTTCCTGTTCGCGACGCTGCTGTGGCACGACATGCGCCAGCGCTTCGAGCAATACACGGCGGAGGGCGAAATCCCGGTGCCGGCGCTCCATCGCGCGATGGACGACGTGCTCGACATGCAGACCGAGAAGCTCGCGATCCACAAGCGCTACTCGGCCGACATGCGCGAGATCTGGGGCCTGCAACTGCGCCTCGAAAAACGCTCGGGCCGCAGCGCGATGCGGCTGCTGGAACACCAAAGGTTTAGAGCGGGGTATGATTTCCTCCTGTTACGCTGCGAATCCGGCGAGCTCGATGCGGAAGTCGGACAGTGGTGGACGGATTTCATCGAAGGCGACGCGGCCGCCCGTGAGGCACTCCTCACGCAGGGCGGCTCGAAGGAAAAATCGCCCCGCAAGCGGCGCCGCCGCGGCGGTGCGCGAAACCGCAAGCCGGGCGAAGGCGCCGCCGAGCAGGCGCCGGACACCGCGGGCGGTTCCGACGACTGACGCGCTCGCCGGCGAACGACGTAGGAAGTGATGCCATGACGGTTGCATATATCGGACTGGGGGCGAATCTCGGCGATGCGCGCCAGACCCTGAAGGACGCGGTGGTGTGCCTCGCGCAGCAGCGCACCATCTCGATCCTCGGCAAATCGAGCCTGTATCGCACGGCGCCCTTCGAAGCGGGCGGCGACGATTACTACAACTGCGTCGTCAAGCTCGACACGACGCTGTCGGCCCGGGAGCTGCTCGCGCTCTGCCAGAAGATCGAACATCACTTCGGGCGCGAGCGCCCGTATCGCAACGCGCCGCGTACGCTCGACCTCGACATCCTGCTGTTCGGCTCCGATTCGATCGACGAACCCGACCTGATCGTCCCGCATCCGCGCCTCACCGATCGCGCATTCGCGCTCGTGCCGCTCGTCGAAATCGAACCGGCGCTCGACATCCCCGCGCGCGGCCGCGCCGATGCGTTCCTCGCCGCCGTCGCCGATCAGCGCGTCGAGAAGGTGCAGACCTGCCAATGCCTGATGCAGAAGGCCCTTGCCGCCGGCGCCGACGCCGACAAGAACCCCTGCCGATGAACACCACTCCGCTGACCGTCACCGCGCCCGACCTGCGCGCCCCGCATCGCTACCTCGTGATCGAAGGCCCGATCGGCGTCGGCAAGACGACGCTCGCGCGCCTCTTCGCCGAGCGCTGGTCGATGCAGGCGCTGCTCGAACGCCCGCAGGACAACCCGTTCCTCGAACGCTTCTATCGCGACACCGCGCGCTACGCGCTGCCCGCGCAGCTGTCGTTCGCGCTGCAGCGCGCGCAGCAGGCGCGCGAACTGATCGGCGCGCTCGATACGGGCCGGCCCGTCGTCGCCGATTTCATGCCGCAGAAGAACGACATCTTCGCGCGGCTGAACCTGCCGGAAGACGAATGGCAGCTGTACCGGTCGATCGCGACGCACCTCGACGTGCCGCAGGCACCCGCGCCCGATCTCGTCGTCTACCTGCAGGCGAGCCCCGAGGTGCTGTTCTCGCGCATCCAGAAGCGCGGGCTGCCGATGGAGCTGCAGATCAGCGACGCGTACCTGCGCTCGCTCGTCGATGCATACAACGAATTCTTCTATCACTACGACCGCACGCCGGTGCTGACGGTCGCAGCCGAACACCTGAACCCGCTGGATTCCCCCGAAGACCTCGCGCTGCTGATCGAGCGCATCGACACGATGCGCGGCCGCAAGGAATTCTTCGTCAAGGGCGAGACGACGCGCTGACGCGTCCTCGCCTGTCGTTCCTCCCCATCGAACCGGATTTCCCATGACCTATCTCCAGGAATCGAGCCGGCCTGCCGTCACGGTGCCCAAGCTGCAGGCAATGCGCGAAGCCGACGAGAAGATCGCGATGCTCACCTGCTACGACGCGAGCTTTTCCGCGCTGCTCGATCGCGCCGGCACCGACGTGCTGCTGATCGGCGACTCGCTCGGCAACGTGCTGCAGGGCCACACGACCACGCTCCCGGTGTCGCTCGACGACATCGCGTACCACACCGCATGCGTCGCGCGCGTGCAGCCGCGCGCGCTCGTCGTCGCCGATCTGCCGTTCGGCACGTACGGCACGCCGGCCGAGGCGTTCGCGAACGCGGTCACGCTGATGCGCGCCGGCGCGCAGATGGTGAAGCTCGAAGGCGGCGAATGGCTCGCCGACACGATCCGCTTCCTCGTCGAACGCTCGGTGCCGGTGTGTGCGCACCTCGGCCTCACGCCGCAGTCGGTGCATGCGTTCGGGGGCTTCAAGGTGCAGGGCCGCACGGAAGCCGGCGCCGCGCAGTTGCTGCGCGATGCGCGGGCGATCGAAGATGCGGGCGCGCAGCTCGTGGTGCTCGAGGCGGTGCCGACGCTCGTCGCGTCCGAAGTCACGCACATGCTGAAGATCCCGACGATCGGCATCGGCGCAGGGCTCGATTGCTCGGGTCAGGTGCTGGTGCTGCACGACATGCTCGGCATCTTCCCCGGCAAGCGGCCGCGTTTCGTGAAGGATTTCATGCAGGGGCAGCCGAACATCCAGGCGGCCGTCGAGGCGTACGTGAGCGCGGTGAAGGACCGCACGTTCCCGGGCCCGGAACACTCGTTCTGACGCGGGACGGGCGTGCCGTGGCGCGCGGTCGGCGCTTGCTGCGGCACACTCGCTGACGTGGCCGCGATGCGGTGCGCCGTTTCTCGTAGTGCATGACGAACAGCGCGTACTTTCTAACTCGTCCTATTCCTGCACACCTTCGTCGCTGCGACCATCAAGCCTTCGTCGATCGAAGGAGTGGAAAGGATGGCGCACGTGTATGAAAAGGCGGCTGACCTCGTCGGGCAAAAGCTGGCAGGCGACGGAGAATGCGTCGCGCTGGTCAAAATTTTTACTTCCGTCGGCCCCACCGCCATCTGGCGCCCAGAAAAAAGATAGGCGGCGACGGGAGTATCCGCGCCGGTACCGTCATTGCGACTTTCGAGAACGATCGCTACCCAAGCCGATCGCATGGGAATCATGCGGCGTTCTATCTGGGCCAGGATGTGCGCGGTATCCACGTCGTTGAACAATGGCGCTCACTCAAGGCAATTCAGAGAAGATGCATTCCGTTCAAAGGCAAGGACAAAAATGGCCGTTACATCGATCCGAGCAATAACGCCGATGCATTTTCGGTCGTGAAATAATGACGCTCATCCGCCAAACACCGTATCGGCTGCTCGCCATCGCCGCGCTCGCATGCAGTTCACTCGTCGCATTACCCGCGTCCGCTGCGACCGAAGACTGCCCCGCACGCGTTGCCGTTACCCAGCAACTCGACGGTCAACCACCCGATGGCTGGAAAAGCTTCGACACGCAAAGCACCTACCCGCTTGCCAGCGTCACCTTCTGGTCAGGGCCGCCGGACCGGATGATGTCCTTGCTGCCGAACCGCTCGCGCTCCGAACCCAAAAGCGACGTCTATACCTGGTCGCTCGCTGAAAACCGTGAGGATTACTGGGTCTCATGCGACTACGGGAATACGAGCGTCGTGATCGCACGACCGCTCGGCAGACAGGCGCAGACTTGCGTCGCGCGTTACAGGCGTGGGCACGCCATCGTACAAAGCTGGCAATGCACGCCGCGGAAGTAATCCGCGTTCAGGCCGGTGCGCTGCCTTGAATCAGCCGCGCCGCGACCGACCCGCGCAACGCATTGCAGATCATCAACTCGTCTGCGTTCAGCACATCGTCGAGCGTCAGCACACGCTCTTTTGCGCCTAGCGCCGGATCGTCGAGCAGCACACCGCGCATCACGCCGGGCAACACGCCGCACGACAACGGCGGCGTCAACCACACGCCATCACGCTTCACGAACACATTCGACCGCCCGCCTTCCGTCACCTCGCCGCGCTCGTTGACGAACAGCATGTCGAAGCCGCCGAGCGCTTCCGCCGCCTGCCACGCGCGATCGTATTCCGCGCGGTGCGTCGTCTTGTGCAAGAGCAACGCATCGTCCGCGCGGGTCGGCGCGAAGCCGTGCGCGGACGCGAGCATCACGCCGACCGGCCCCGCGGGCAGCGGCTTCAGCGCCGCGGCCGTGATGTCGACCGTGCCGTCCTTCGCGAGCGCGAGCTTCATCCGGTACGGGCCGTCGCCGTCCAGCGCCGCGCAGCGCGCGTCGATCTCGCGGCGCAACGCGTCGGCGTCGAGGCGGAAGCCGAACGCATCCGCGCTGCGCTGCAGCCGCGCGAGATGGCGCTCGAGATGCCGGATGCCGTCCGCACGTGTCGCGGCCGTGGTTTCGAACAACTGGAAGCCGGGATCGGCATCGGTCAGGAATCGCGCTTTCAATTCACACTCCGCATATTCGTCGGCGGCGACGCTGTCGAGCACGATGCCCGCGCCGACACCCATCCTGCCGCGCCGCCGGCCGCTAGCGGCCGTTGCCGCGTCGCGCGAGCCGATCGTTGCGGCCGCATCGACGGCGATCGCATCGAGCGTCAGCGTCCGGATCGCGACCGACAGGCAGAAATCGCCGCAGCCGGCCACGCCGTCGGGCACCGCAGCGCCTGCCGAAAGGCCTTCCTTCGGTGCATCGAGCCAGCCGATCGCGCCCGTATAGAGCCCGCGCGGCGTCGACTCGATCGCGTCGATCAGTTCCATCGTCTTGTGCTTCGGCGCACCGGTAATCGATCCGCACGGAAACAGCGCGCGCAGCATCTGCGCGAACGAGGTGCCGTCACGCCAGCCGGCCTCGACCGTCGACGTCATCTGCCACACCGACGCATACGGCTCGACCGAGAACAGCGCCGGCACCTTGACCGTGCCCGTGCGCGCGATCCGCGACACGTCGTTGCGCAGCAGGTCGACGATCATCACGTTTTCCGCGCGGTTCTTCGGATCGCTCGCGAGGAACGCGGCGGCCGCCGCATCGTCGCGCGGATCGGCCGAGCGCGGCGCGGTGCCCTTCATCGGCCGCGCGCGCAGCACGTCGCCGTGCTTCTCGACGAACAGCTCCGGCGAGCACGACACGACCCACGCGCCGTCGGGCAGCGCGATCAGCGCGCCGTAACGCACGGGCTGACGCGCGCGCAGCCGCCGGTACAGCGCGAGCGGCGTGCCGAACATGTCGAAATTCAGCCGGTACGTGTAGTTGATCTGATACGAATCGCCCGCCCGCAGCGCGTCGTGCACCGCGGCGATCGCCGCGTCGAACGCGTCGCGCGACACACTCTTCGCGACGTGCGCGACGCCCGCGATCGACGGCGGGCCGCCGCCGTCCTGCTGCGCGAGCCATGCATCGACTTCATCGCGCGACAGGCGCTCGCAGCGCGCATACAGCAAAAAGCGCAGCGGGGCATGGCCCGGCTGCGCTCTGTCCAGATTGCGTCCGAATTCGTAGTCGCCGACGACGATCGCATGCAGCCCGTCGCGCAGATCCTGCGCCACCGCCGCATCGACTTCGTCGAGCCGTGCCGGATCCGTGCACACGCGTTCGCGCACGAAACCGGAATACAAACGACTCGACCGCGCGGACGCGGTCGAGTCGCAATCGTCCAAGAGCGCGAACGACGCGCTCTCGTTGCCTTCAGTCATGCCGTTACTCGAAGAAGCTCTTCACCCGGTCGAACCAGCTCTTGCTCTGCGGGCTGTGACGCGCACCGCCCTCGGCCAGCGACTTCTCGAACTGCTTGAGCAGATCGCGCTGCTGGTCGGTCAGCTTCACGGGCGTCTCGACCTGCACGTGTACGTACAGATCGCCCGCGATGCTCGAACGCAGACCCTTGATCCCCTTGCCGCGCAGGCGGAACGTCTTGCCCGACTGCGTGCCTTCCGGCACCGGGAACGACGCACGGCCGGCCAGCGTCGGCACCTCGATCTCGCCGCCCAGTGCGGCGGTCGTGAACGGGATCGGCATCTGGCAGTGGAGATCGTCGCCGTCGCGCTCGAACACCGAGTGCGGCTTGATGTGGATCTCGACGTACAGGTCGCCCGGCGGCCCGCCGTTGATGCCCGGCTCGCCGTTGCCGGCGGAGCGGATCCGCATCCCGTCGTCGATGCCGGCCGGGATCTTCACTTCGAGCGTCTTGGTTTCCTTCACCTTGCCCGAGCCGTGGCAGTGCACGCACGGTTCCGGGATGTAGGTGCCGGTGCCGTGGCACTTCGGGCAGGTCTGCTGGATGCTGAAGAAGCCCTGCGACATGCGCACCGTGCCCTGGCCGTGACAGGTCGGGCAGGTTTCGGGCTTCGTGCCGGGCTTCGCGCCCGACCCGTGACAGACTTCGCACGATACCCAGCTCGGCACGCGGATCTGCGTGTCGTAGCCGTGCGCGGCCTGCTCGAGCGTGATTTCCATGCTGTAGCGCAGGTCGGCGCCGCGATACACCTGCGGACCGCCGCGGCCGCCGCGCGCGGCACCGCCCGCGGCCTGGCCGAAGATGTCGCCGAAGATGTCGCCGAACGCATCCGCGAAGCCGCCGAAACCCTGTGCGCCCGCACCGCCCATGTTCGGATCGACGCCCGCGTGGCCGTACTGGTCGTACGCCGCGCGCTTCTGGTCGTCCGACAGCATTTCATAGGCTTCCTTCGCCTCCTTGAAATGCTCTTCCGCATCCTTGTTGTCCGGATTGCGGTCAGGGTGATACTTCATCGCAAGCTTGCGATACGCCTTCTTGATTTCGTCGTCGCTCGCGTTCTTCGCGACGCCCAGAACCTCGTAGTAATCCCGTTTCGCCATATCGATTCACTGTGCCGTCGCGCGTCACGCACGCGGCGGCTCCTTTCGCCCGCAGTAAAGTCTCTCGACTCGTCTGGCGCTGCGCCGTCCGCGGACGGCTCGCGCAGCACCCGCCAAAAAACAAATGTGCCCGGAGGGCCGCGAAGCCCGCCAGGCGTGGAGTCGATCCGGCCATCCGGAAGGAAAGACAGACCGCTTTCAGTCGTTTGTCAACCGCGCCGCGCGCGTTTTCACGCGCGGCGTACGGTGCCATTGCAACCCGGCTTAGTCCTTCTTCACTTCCTTGAACTCGGCGTCGACGACGTCATCGGCAGCCTGCTGCGCACCGCCCGCCTGGGCCGCGCCTTCCGCTGCACCCGCCGCGCCGGCTTGCTGCGCCTGCATGTCGGCGTACATCTTTTCGCCGAGCTTCTGCGAAGCCTGACCGAGTTCCTCGACCTTCGCGTCGATCGCCGCCTTGTCGGCCGACGTATCCTTCAGCACGTCCTCGAGCGACTTCAGCGCCGCTTCGATCTTTTCCTTCTCGCCCGCGTCCAGCTTGTCGCCGTACTCGGTGAGCGCCTTCTTCGTGCTGTGGACCAGCGCGTCGCCCTGGTTGCGCGAATCAGCCAGCTCGCGCAGCTTGTGGTCTTCCGCTGCGTTCGCCTCCGCGTCCTTGATCATCTGGTCGATTTCAGCGTCGGACAGGCCCGAGTTCGCCTTGATCGTGATCTTGTTTTCCTTGCCGGTCGCCTTGTCCTTCGCGCCGACGTGCAGGATGCCGTTCGCGTCGATGTCGAAGGTCACTTCGATCTGCGGCACGCCGCGCGGCGACGGCGGGATGCCTTCGAGGTTGAACTCGCCGAGCAGCTTGTTGCCTGCCGCCATCTCGCGTTCGCCCTGGAACACCTTGATCGTCACGGCCGACTGGTTGTCGTCCGCCGTCGAATACACCTGAGCGTGCTTCGTCGGGATCGTCGTGTTCTTGTTGATCATCTTCGTCATCACGCCGCCGAGCGTCTCGATACCGAGCGACAGCGGGGTCACGTCGAGCAGCAGCACGTCCTTGCGGTCGCCCGACAGGACCTGGCCCTGGATCGCCGCGCCGACTGCGACGGCTTCGTCCGGGTTCACGTCACGGCGCGGATCCTTGCCGAAGAACTCCTTCACCTTCTCCTGCACCTTCGGCATGCGGGTCTGGCCGCCGACCAGGATCACGTCGTCGATGTCCGACACCTTGACGCCGGCGTCCTTGATCGCGATGCGGCACGGTTCGATCGTGCGCTCGACCAGATCCTCGACCAGCGCTTCCAGCTTCGCGCGGGTGATCTTCAGGTTCAAGTGCTTCGGACCCGATGCGTCGGCCGTGATGTACGGCAGGTTGATTTCGGTCTGCTGGCTCGACGACAGCTCGATCTTCGCCTTTTCAGCGGCTTCCTTCAGGCGCTGCAGCGCGAGCACGTCCTTCGACAGGTCGACGCCCTGCTCCTTCTTGAACTCGCCGATGATGTAATCGATGATGCGCTGGTCGAAGTCCTCGCCGCCGAGGAACGTGTCGCCGTTGGTCGACAGCACTTCGAACTGCATTTCGCCGTCGACGTCCGCGATCTCGATGATCGACACGTCGAACGTACCGCCGCCGAGGTCATACACGGCGATCTTGCGGTCGCCCTTCTCGGCCTTGTCGAGGCCGAACGCGAGCGCGGCTGCCGTCGGCTCGTTGATGATCCGCTTGACTTCGAGGCCCGCGATGCGGCCGGCATCCTTGGTTGCCTGGCGCTGGCTGTCGTTGAAGTACGCCGGCACCGTGATCACGGCTTCCGTGACCGGCTCGCCGAGGTAGTCTTCGGCCGTCTTCTTCATCTTGCGCAGCACTTCGGCCGAAACCTGCGGCGGCGCGAGCTTCTCGCCGTGCGCTTCGACCCATGCGTCGCCGTTGTCGGCCTTGATGATCGCGTACGGCATCAGGCCGATGTCCTTCTGGACTTCCTTCTCTTCGAAGCGGCGGCCGATCAGGCGCTTCACGGCGAACAGCGTGTTCTTCGGGTTGGTCACGGACTGACGCTTGGCCGGCGCGCCGACGAGCACTTCGTTGTCGTCCATGTAGGCGATGATCGACGGCGTCGTGCGCGTGCCTTCCGAGTTCTCGATGACCTTGACCTGGTTGCCTTCCATGATGGCGACGCACGAGTTCGTGGTGCCGAGGTCAATACCGATGATCTTTCCCATTTTTCCTAATCTCCAGAAATGCTTGTTTGCTGCGCGAAACCCCGCGTTTTTGGGCAGTTTCGTGCGCCAGAATTCAACTCTGTTCCCGAAATGCGTCCGGCCGATCCGTTTTCAAGACCCGCCAAGCGATGCGGATATTAAATTTTTTCAATCGCCGCCGGTAGCCGGATCGTACGAACCGGCGTCGCGGTCCGACGGCGCGCCGGCCGCCGCGGCGATCTTCGCGCGCGCCGCCGACACCGCCGCCTGGAACTGCGCGAGGCCATGCCAGCCGGTCGCGCGGCCGAGCCGCTTGCCGCGGTGGAAGAAGAACCACGTCGGCACGCCGTGCAGGCCGAAGCGGCGCCCCAGCTCATGATGTTCGTACACGTTGCAATGGAACCACTTCAGATCCAGCGCGCGGATCGCGTCCGGCTGGGCGAGCATCGCCTTCTTGGCGATCTCGCAGTTGAAGCAGTCGACGCCCCAGAAGAACACCACGGCGAGCACATCACCGGCGCCGGCGATCGCGGCGTCGAACGTGTCGGCCGCCAGCGCCTGCATGTCGAACGCTTCGAACGCGGCCGGATCGACGCCGGCGGGAACCATCGCGTCGGCCTTACTTCGGCTGGGCGACCGTGACGAGCGCCGGGCGCAGCACGCGGTCGGCGATCATGTAACCCTTTTGCAGGACGGTCACGACGGTGTTCGGCTCCTGCTCGGCCGGCACCATCGAAATCGCCTGGTGCTGGTGCGGATCGAACTTCTCGCCGACCGGGTTGATCGCGACGACGCGGCCCTTCTCGAGCGCGCTCGTCAGCTGGCGCAGCGTCAGTTCGACGCCTTCGCGCACCTTCGTGATGTCGCCGGACGTATCGCCGACGGCAGCCTCGAGGCTGTCCAGCACGGGCAGCAGGTGCTCCGCGAAGCCCTCGATCGCGAACTTGTGCGCCTTCGAGACATCTTCCTGCGCGCGGCGGCGGACGTTCTCGGTCTCGGCCTTCGCCCGCAGGAAGCTCTCCTGCAGCTCGGCGACCTTGGCTTGAGCCTCCGCGAGCGCCGCGTCGGCTGCTTCGGCGGCGGGCGCCGCGCCTTGCGCCGCCTGCTTCTCGCTGCCGATGTCTTCGGCCGATTGGGTAGCCGGGTTCTCTTGCGTGTTTTCCATGTCGCTGAAAGTCGATTAGAGGTTGAAGCCAAATCGGCAACCGCCGGACCGTATGTCGGCGGCACCGCACATTGTTGGTGCAAATAAGGGCGAAAACTGCGATTTCAAGGGGGTTATTCACCGGCATTCGCCAATGCCGTGAAACAACCGCGCTGCGCACCGCCGATTACGTGCATTTGTCGCCGGATCGGACGAAACGACCGGTAACAACGCTTACCAGGCAAGTACTAGCTCGGCACAGGGGGGTGCACTACACTCCATTCAAGCGTCGAAAAAGCGCGTTTACCCTAGCTTACCGGCGCCTGACATCCACCTGGCGCTGCATTCACAGTCCCATCGAGGCGCGTACCGTGAAACTGACCTTTGCCATATCGGTGGTCGCGCTGGTACTGATTGCCGGCACCACCACCATCTGCCTGTCCGGAGCCGTCACCGACCGCACGACCGAATACGGGAGCGCGCGGGCGACGTTCGACCAGATGTTCAGCTCCCACCAGAAAATCTGTCGATGATGCGCCGGTCGCGCTTGGTCGGCCGGCCGTGCAGTTCCGCCGCCGGCTCGCGATAGGTGCGGCGCCGTTCCAGTTCGGCGAGCCGCGCGACGCGCCCCGCTTCCGTTTCCTCGTAAAGCGTCTGCGCGATGCTCGCGGGCCCGCGCACGTCGCAAATTCCCAGCACGGCAATGTGCCAGACGACACCGTCGATCGCAATCTCGACCTCGTCGCCGACGCGCACGTCCTTGGCCGGCTTCACCGCCGCGCCGCCGATCTTCACGTGGCCCTTGTCGACCGCGTCGGACGCGAGCGAGCGCGTCTTGAAGAAGCGGGCCGCCCACAGCCATTTGTCGATGCGCAGCTTTGCGCCGGGTTCAGTCGAAATCCTGTAGTTCATCGCGTTCAACTCACCGTTTCGGGCTGCGCGGCCTTCACCGGCCAGCCCTGCAGATTCTCGGCGACGATCTCGCCCAACGCGCCGATCCACGCGGGCGCGCCGTTCAGGCACGGAATCCGGTGGAACGCCTGGCCGCCGCCCGCGATGAACTCGTCGCGCACCTCCATCCCGATCTCCTCGATCGTCTCCAGACAATCGGCCGTAAAACCGGGACAGAACACGTCGGCCCGCCGCACGCCCGCCTCGCCGAGTTCGCGCAGCGTCGGCGCCGTGTAGGGCTGCAGCCACTCGGCCTTGCCGAAGCGCGACTGGAACGTCACGCGGCATTCGAGCGTCGACAGCCCGAGCGCGGCCATCAGCAGCGCGCCCGTCTGCTGGCACTGGTCGTGATAGGGGTCGCCCAGATCGAGCGTGCGCTTCGGCACGCCGTGGAAACTCAGCACGAGCTTGTCGCCGGCCGCGAAGTCGGGCCGGCCATGCTGCGCCCAGTACTGGCGCACCTGCTCGGCGAGCGCGTGGATGTAGGCCGGATGGTCGGCGTAGTGCCGCACCGTGCGCACTTCCGGCTGGTTGCGCATCCGCGCGAGCGCGGCGAACGCGGCATCGAATGCCGTCGCGGTGGTGGACGCCGAGTATTGCGGGTACATCGGCATCAGCAGCACGCGCTCGACGCCAGCACGCTTGAATTGCGCGAGCGCCTGCGCAATGCCCGGGCTGCCGTAGCGCATCGCGTAGTCGACCGTCACCTGATAGCCGTTCGACGCGAGCAGGTGGCGCACGCCGTCGGTCTGGCGCTCGGTGTATACGCGCAGCGGCGAGCCTTCGGGCATCCAGACGGCCGCGTACTTCTTCGCGGACGCGCGACCGCGCAGCGGCAGGATCAGCGTGCGCAGCAGCACCTGCCAGACGACCTGCGGGATTTCGACGACACGCGGATCCGACAGGAACTCGGCCAGATAGCGCCGCACCGCGCGCGGCGTCGGGGCGTCGGGCGTGCCGAGATTGATCAGCAGCACGCCGATGCGATGGGCAGCTGCGACGCTCGAAGGCGGCTCAAGATCGAAACGCATGGGCAGGAACGTGCTCGGGGCACGCAGTCGGACGGCCCTCAATTATAGCGGGCCGTCTCGCCCGGGTCGGCTGGCCGTTCGGCCGACTGGCGGTGCGCACGGCGCCGCGGCACGATGGCGGGACGGTATCGGTCGGGTTACTGCTGGCTCAGCGTGAGCGACAGCAGCCGCGCGGTGATGTCGACGATCGGGATCACGCGGTTGTACGCCATGCGGGTCGGGCCGATCACGCCGAGCGTGCCGACGATCTGGCCGTTCACCTCGTAGGGCGCGGTCACGACGCTCATTTCCTCGATCGGCACGAGCGTCGATTCGCCGCCGATGAAGATCTGCACGCCCTGGGCGTGGCTCGACACGTCGAGCAATTGCAGGAGGCCCGTCTTTTGGTCGAACACGTCGAACAGCTTGCGCAGCCGCGCCATGTCGGACGACAGATCCGCCACTTCGAGCAGGTTGCGCTCGCCGGAAATGAGCACGGTGTCCTCGGTGTCGGGCACCTCGGTGCTGGCCGTCACGGCCGCATGCATCAGCGTGGTCATGTCGCCGCGCAGCTGGTCGATCTCGTCGCGCAGGCGGCGGCGCACCTCGTCGAACGACAGCCCGGCGAAATGCGCGTTGATGTAGTTGGACGCCTCGGTGAGCTGCGACGGCGAATAGTCGCGCGGCGTCGCGAGCATCCGGTTCTGCACGTCGCCCTCGGGCGTGACGATGATCAGCAGGATGCGCTTGTCCGACAGCCGCATGAACTCGATCTGCTTGAACACGTGGCTGCGGCGCGGCGTCAGCACGACACCCGCGAACTGCGACAGGTTCGACAGCACGCTCGCCGCGGCCGCCACGACCCGCTGCTGCGGTTCGCCGGCCTGCAGCGTGTTCTGCACCTGGCGCGCGACGGCCTCGGCGTCGATCGGCGCCTCGACCGTCAGCATCGTGTCGACGAACAGCCGGTAGCCGCGCGGCGTCGGCACGCGGCCGGCCGACGTATGCGGGCTCGACACGAGGCCGAGCTCCTCCAGGTCGGACATCACGTTGCGGATCGTTGCCGGGCTCAGTTCAAGCCCGGAATAACGGGACAACGTGCGCGAGCCGACCGGCTGACCGTCGGCGATATACCGTTCGATCAGGGTTTTCAGGAGGGTTCGTGCGCGAGGATCTAGCATGGTGGAAAATTTTAGCGCAACCGCGCGAGCACGGCGAGTGGCCGCGGCCACTGTCGCCCGGGCCGACCGATCCGGCCCCGTTCGCGCACAGCCGGTTCTTTTCGTCAACGAGCTATGGTGTAATGCCGGCATGAAAACCGGTAATCAGTTCAACACCGTCGCGCTCGTCGGCCGGAGCAACACGCCCGGCATCGCCGAGCCGCTCGCCACGCTGGCTGGCTGCATCGCGAAGCTCGGCTTCGAGGTCGTGTTCGAAGCCGAAACGGCGCGCGAGATCGGCATCTCCGGCTATCCGGCGCTCACCCCGGCGGAGATCGGCGCGCGCGCGGACGTGGCGGTCGTGCTCGGCGGCGACGGCACGATGCTCGGCATCGGCCGCCAGCTCGCGCCGTACAAGACGCCGCTGATCGGGATCAACCACGGGCGGCTCGGCTTCATCACCGACATCGCGGCGGCCGACATGCAGGCGCGCGTCCCGGTGATCCTGTCGGGCAAGTTCGAGCGCGAGGAGCGCTCGCTGCTCGAGGCCCGGATCGTGCGTGACGGCGAACCGATCTACCACGCGCTCGCGTTCAACGACGTCGTCGTGAACCGCAGCGGCTTTTCCGGGATGGTCGAGCTGCGCGCGTCGGTCGACGGCCGGTACATGTACAACCAGCGTTCGGACGGCCTTATCGTCGCCACGCCGACCGGCTCGACCGCCTACGCGCTGTCGTCGGCCGGCCCGATCCTGCATCCGCAGCTCCAGGGCATCGTGCTCGTGCCGATCGCGCCGCACGCGCTGTCGAACCGGCCGATCGTGCTGCCCGACGATTCGAAGATCGCGATCCAGATCGTCGGCGGCCGCGACGTCAACGTGAACTTCGACATGCAGTCGTTCACCTCGCTCGAACTGAACGACACGATCGAGGTGCGCCGCTCGAAGCACACGGTGCCGTTCCTGCACCCGGTCGGCTACAGCTACTACGCGACGCTGCGCAAGAAGCTGCACTGGAACGAACACGCATCGAACGAAGACGACAAGGCGTCCTGACGCACCCACGCCCGACACCATGCTCCGCCACCTCTCGATTCGCGACTTCGTCATCGTCGCCGCGCTCGATCTCGAATTCGACAGCGGCTTTACCGTCTTTTCCGGCGAAACCGGCGCCGGCAAATCGATCCTGATCGACGCCCTGGCCCTCGCGCTCGGCGAACGCGCCGACGCGAGCGTCGTGCGCGCCGGCTGCGGCCGCGCCGACATCACCGCCGAATTCACGCCGCACGACCGCGTCGCGCGCTGGCTCGACGAACACGCGTTCGACGCCGAGGACACCGTGATGCTGCGCCGCGTGATCGACGCGAACGGCCGCTCGCGTGCGTTCATCAACGGCACCAGCGCGACGCTCGCGCAGCTGCGCGAGCTCGGCGAGATGCTGGTCGACATCCATGGTCAGCACGCGCACCAGCTGCTGATGCGGCCCGACGCGCAGCGCGAGCTGTTCGACACGCACGCGGGGCTCGTGGCCGATGCCGCGAACGTCGCACGCGCGTGGCGCGTCTGGCGCGACGCAACGCAGGCGATCGACGCCGCGAAGGCGCATGAGCGCGAACTGCAGCTCGAACGCGAGAAGCTCGCCTGGCAGCTCGCCGAGCTCGACAAGCTCGCACCGCAACCCGGCGAATGGGACGAAGTCGGCAGCGAGCACAAGCGCCTGTCGCATTCGGCGAACCTGATCGCCGGGGTGCAGGGCGCGCTCAACGCGCTGTCCGAGGCCGACGACGCGATGCTCCCGCAGCTCGGCGCGATCGTGTCGAAGCTGCGCAGCCTGGCCGACTACGACACGGGGCTCGGCGATGCGCTCGCGTCGCTCGAACCGGCCGAAATCCAGCTGCAGGAAGCCGTCTATTCGCTGTCGCACTACGCGCAGCGCCTCGATCTCGACCCGGCCCGGCTCGCGCAGGTCGAAACGCGCCTCGACGCGCTGCACTCGACCGCCCGCAAGTTCCGGCTGCCGCCCGACACGCTGCACGAGGAACATGCGGCACGCCGCGCGCAGCTCGCCGCGCTCGACGCGGCCGCCGATCTCGGCGCGCTCGAAGCCGCGCAGGCGAAGGCACGGGAAGCCTATCTCGCCGACGCGAAACACCTGTCGGCGGCCCGCGCGCAGGCTGCGAAGGCGCTCGGCACGGCCGTCACGGCCGGCATGCAGGAACTGTCGATGGCGGGCGGCAGCTTCGAAGTCGCGCTCGTGCCGCTCGCCGACGGCGGCCCGCACGGGCTCGAACAGGTCGAATTCAGGGTCGCCGGGCACCCCGGCGTGCCGCTGCGGCCGCTCGCGAAAGTCGCGTCGGGCGGCGAACTCGCACGGATCAGCCTCGCGCTAGCCGTGATCGCAAGCGCCGCCAGCCCGACGCCGACGCTGATTTTCGACGAAGTCGACACGGGGATCGGCGGCGGCGTCGCCGAGGTGGTCGGCCGCCTGCTGCACCAGCTCGGGCGCGACCGCCAGGTGCTGTGCGTGACGCACCTGCCGCAGGTCGCCGCGCGCGGCGACCATCACTTCCAGGTCGCGAAAGGCGCCGACGAGCGCGGCGGCACCGTCTCGTCGGTCGTCCCGCTCGACAAGGCGAGCCGGGTCGAGGAAGTCGCGCGGATGCTCGGCGGGCTCGAGATCACCGCCACCACGCGCAAGCACGCGAAGGAAATGCTGGCGGCCTGACGCCGGCTTCGTCGGCCGAAATGCAGAAGATCGGCGCATGCGCCGGTCCCGGACCGCCGACGAACCCCACGTTTTTCGGAACGCGGCGTGTCGCCTTTCCCGGAACAGGCCTGCAGCGGCACGGCGAGCAGGCAGACCGATCTGCCGGTCGAACCGCTCGCACGGCGCAGTTTTTCGATGGACGGGCGCCGCCCGAGCGCCGCCCGCCCTACCCCGCGGATTCGAGCGTCCTGCCGCGAACGCGGGATTCAAACGTCCGCCTCAAACGCCCGTTTCGACCGCGCCGAACACACGCTCCCACAACGCCGTCACGGCCGCCCGCTCGTCGGCCACGAGCGCCGGATCGACCCGCGCCTTCTCCATCCCGTCGAGCCGCAGCTTGTGCTGCAGCTTCCGGTACTTGCGGTACGCGGCGCCGACGCGCTCGGCCTCGTCCTCGCCCATCAGCCCGAACCGCGCGACCTCGCGCAGCAGCGCGATGTTGCCGGTGTTGCGGATCAGCTCGGCGTCGCTCGACGCATGCAGCAGCACCCAGTACTGGACGATGAACTCGATGTCGACCATCCCGCCGCGATCGTGCTTCAGGTCGAACAGCTCGGTCTGGTTCGGATGGCCGGCGAACACCTTGCCGCGCATGTCGACGATTTCCTTCGCGAGCACCGCCCCGTCGCGCGGCGTCGTCAGCACCTGCTGGCGGATCGCCTCGAAGTCCGTGCCGATCTGCGGGTCGCCCGCGCTGTAGCGGGCGCGCGTCAGCGCCTGGTGTTCCCACACCCACGCGGTGTTGGCCGCGTCGCCCTCGCGCAGCTGGTAGCGGCGGAACGCGTCGAGATCGGTCACGAGCAGCCCGGCCTCGCCGTTCGGCCGCAGCCGCAGGTCGATGTCGAACAGGGCGCCCGCGCCGGTCGCGGTCGTGAGCCACGTGATCAGCCGGCGCGTGAACGTCGTGTAGACGTCCGCCGAGCGCTCGTCGGGGTCGTCGTACAGGAAGATCAGGTCGAGATCGGATGCGTAGCCGAGCTCCTTGCCGCCGAGCTTGCCGTATGCGATCACCGCAAACTTCGGCACGTCGCGGTGGCGCTTCGCGAGCTGCGACCAGACGACTTCGATCGTCACGTCGAGCACCGCGTCGGCGAGCTCGGACAGGCGGTCGCTCACATGCTCGACCGACAGCTGGCCGGCCAGGTCGATCAGCAGGATGCGGAACACTTCCGCGTGCTGCGCGTGCCGCAGCAGGTCCATCTGCTGCTCGGGGCCGTCGGCGGCCGCGAGGCGCGCACGCAATGCGTCCTTGAACGCAGGCCAGTCGAACGGGCTCGCGATCGCTTCGTCGTCGAGCAGTTCATCCAGCAGCTGCGGATGGCGGATCAGGTAGCCGCCGCCCCAGCGCGTCGCGCCGAGCACCGACAGCACGCGGTCGAGCGCGGCCGGATATTCGGTCAGCAGCGCGAGATAAACGCCGCGCCGGCTGACCGTCTCGAGCAGGTCGAACAGCCGCACGATGGTGTCGTCGCGGCGCGCGGCGTCGATCCGTGGCGCGGCCTCGAGCGCGCGCTGCGCGACGCTGTCGAAACGCTGCCGGCTCTTTTCCGGCAGGCCCGCGTAGCGCGACGACTGCCAGATCGCGCGCAGCCGCGCGAGTACGGCCGCCGGATCGGTGAAGCCCACGCCGTCGAGGCGCGCGAGCAGCGCGTCGTCTTCGCCGTCGTCGGCGAGCGCCCCGCTCCAGATCCACGTGGCGGCCGTGTCCTCGCCCGCCGCGCAGGGGCCGCCGTTCACCTTGTCGGCAAAGATCTGGTCGAACTGCGCCTCGACGAACGTCCGGTGACCGTCGAGCACCGTCATCAGCGCCGCATAGTCGGCAAAGCCGAGCGACGCGGCCAGCACCGCCCGCTCGCCCGCATCGACCGGCATCGCGTGCGTCTGCGCGTCGTCGCGGTACTGCAGCCGGTGCTCGAGCGTGCGCAGGAAGTTGTAGGCGTCGGTCAGGCGCTCGCGCACGTCCTCGCCGATCAGCCCGCGCGCCTGCGCATGGCGCAGCACCGCGAGCGTCGGCCGCACGCGGAATTCCGCATCCTGGCCGCCGCGGATCAGCTGGAACACCTGCGCGCTGAATTCGATTTCGCGGATCCCGCCGCGCCCGAGCTTGATGTCGTCGGCCTTGTCGGGCCGCATCGATGCGCGGCGCGCGGCTTCCTGGCGAATCTGCTGGTGCAGCGCACGGATCGCGCCGATCACGCCGAAGTCGAGATAGCGGCGGTATACGAACGGCTTGACGATCGATTCGAGCTGCGCCGCCAGCCGCCGCGCCGCGTCGCTGTCGCCTTCGGATACGAGCCGCCCCTTGATCCACGCGTAGCGCTCCCATTCGCGCCCCTGCACGTAGAAATACTCCTCGAGCATCCCGAGACTGCAGACGAGCGGCCCCGAATCGCCGTTCGGGCGCAGCCGCATGTCGACGCGAAACACGTAGCCGTCGGCCGTGACCTCGGACAGCACGCCGATCAGGCGGCGGCCGAGCCGCGTGAAATATTCCTGGGTGGACAGCGGCGAGCGCGTGCCGCCGGCCGTTTCGCCGTCGTCCTCGTAGACGAAGATCAGGTCGATGTCCGACGACACGTTCAGCTCGCGGCCGCCGAGCTTGCCCATCCCGACCACGCCGAGCACGACGCGCTGGCCGTCGGCGCCGCGCGGCTCGCCGTACATCGCGTCGAGTTCGGCCGACAGCAGCGCGAGCGAGCGCTGCACGGCCACTTCGGCGAGATCGGTCATCGCGCCCGTCACCTCGGCGACGCTCGCGACGCCGCGCAGGTCGCGCTCCGCGACCGCGCCGAACACCTCGATACGCAACTGCCGCAGCGCACGCTTCAGTTGCTCGTCGCCCGGCGCGGCCGCGCCGGCCGGCGTGGCGAGCAGTTCGGTCAGGCGCGCGTCGAGCTGCGCGCGCGTGAGCGGCGCGGCGGCCCACGCGGCGATCTGGTCGGACAGCGCGGGACGCGCGGCGGCCGCGCGGGCGAGATAGCGGGAATAGGACGTGCTGATCAGGGCGGAAGCGTCGGTCATCGAAAAGCGGGCCTGGCAGTATGGCCCCGCTGCGGGAACAACGCGTGCGCGCCCCGCTGCCGACAGGCCCCTTGGACTCGGCGCGGTGTCGCGACGCGGGTGCGCCGCCGCGACAACCGCGCGCCGGAAAGCCCGTGCCGTGCGGCCTCAACGGCCGCCGGCACGAACCCGTGTGATACATTTCAACGTCAGTCTGCAAAACTACCATATCGCCGCCCTTCCGCCGCATGTCCGACCGTCAGGAATCCGCCGTAGCTGAGCCCGAAGCGGGACCTCCGAAGCACGATCATCCGGTCCTGCGTCGCGTGTTCAGGGTGACGCTGGCAGTCGGGATCGGCACGTACTTCGTCGCGTCCGGCGTGTTCCTCGGGATGCGCTACGTGCTGCTGCCGCGCATCGACGAGTACCGCCCGCGCATCGAGCGCGCGGTGTCCGACAAGCTGCACGCACAGCTTTCGATCGGCAAGCTGTCTCCGCACTGGTCCGGCATGCAGCCGGGCGTCGAAGTCGCCAACCTCACCATTCGCGGCCGTGACGGCCAGATCGCGCTGTCGGTCCCGCACGCGACGGCAGCGCTGTCGTGGATGTCGCTGCTGCGGCTGTCGCCTGCGCTGTCGAGCCTGATCGTCGACCATCCCGACCTCGTCGTCGCGCGCGCCGCCGACGGCTCGCTGAGCGTCGCGGGCGTCGGCGTCGCGACCACCCATGGCGGCAACGACACGTTCGGCACGTGGCTGCTGAAGCAGGAAGCGATCGTGCTGCGCAACGGCACGCTGCGCTGGCGCGACGCGCAGCACGACGCACCGGAACTCGCGCTGTCCGGCATCCGCCTCGCGGTGCTCAACCACGGCCGCGAGCACAAGGCCGCGCTGCAGGCGCCCGCGAACGGCACGCTGCTGCTCGGCCCGCTCGATTTCCGCGCGCGTTTCCGCCACAAGCCGCTCGCGCCGATCGGCAAGCCGACGAACTGGACCGGCGACGCGTACCTGTCGACCGGCCCGGTCGACCTGCAGACGCTCGGCCGCTATCTCGACATTCCGCTCACGATCCACGCGGGCCGGATCGACAACGCGATCTGGGCGACCTTCCAGGACGGCCACCTGCGCTCCGCGGGCGGCGACCTGCAGGGCGCCGACGTCGTGCTGCGCGTCCGGCCGACCCAGCCGCGCCTCGACGTGCCGACGGTCGGGTTCGGCTGGGACATGGCGCTGGACGCCGGCCACGACTACACGCTGCACCTGACGCGCTTCAACGCGGAGCTCGGCCAGCCGCCGCTGCCGGACGGCACGCCGCTCGCCCGTTCGCTCGCGCTGTCGACGCTGACCGCCCGCTACCGCGTGCCGACCGCCGACCAGGGGCAGCTGCTCAGCGTCGTCGGCGACCGCGTCGATCTCGGCATCCTCAGCGAGTTCATCCGCGGGCTGCCGCTGCCCGCGCGGCTGCGCAACGAGCTGATCAAGCTCGACCCGCGCGGGATGGTGTCGAACTATCACATCGAGGTCGAACGCGCGAAGCCGGCGCGGCCCGACCTGGCCGACGAAGAGCGGCGCATGGGCGCCGCGCCGATCGTCCGCTACCGCTTCCTCGGCGATCTGCAGGGCATCAGCGTCGCCGCGCAGGAGCCGCCGCCGGGTCTTTCCCCGCGCGGTCACCCGCGCGCCGGCTGGCCGGGCGTCGAGAATTTGTGGGGCCACATCGACGCGAACGAAACCGGCGGCAGCGCGCACTTCGACACGGTCAATGCGGCGGTCACGGTGCCCGGCGAATTCGACGAGCCGCGCCTGACCTTCGACCGGCTGCGCGGCAACGCGAAATGGGTGATCACGCCGGCGCCGGGCGAGAAGCACGCGCGCGTCGACGTGACGTTGCCCGACCTGTTCGTCGCGAACCCCGACGCGGAAATCGCGGTGTCGGGGACGTACACGAACCCCGGCCACGGCCGCGGCTCGCTCGACCTGCGCGCGGATTTCGCGCGCGCGTCGGTTGCGCGCATTCCGCGCTACCTGCCGACCGGGATGTCCGAGCACCTGCGCGACTATCTCGGCCATGCGCTGCAGGACGGCCAGGTGACCAAGGGAGCCTCGATCGTCGCCCGCGGCCCGCTCGAGAAATTCCCGTTCGAACACGAGCCGGACGCCGGCGTGTTCCACATCGTCGCGCCGTTCACCGGCGGGCGCTTCGAGCCGACGCCGTACCCGCCGCGCAAGCTCGCGAACGGCACGCCGAGCATCTGGCCCGCACTCGACGGAATCGACGGCGTGTTCGAGCTCGCGCAGAACAAGCTGCGCTTCGACATCGCGCGCGCGCACTACAAGCGCGTCGCGCTGACGAAGGTCGCCGGCCGGATCGACGATCTCGGCAATCCATCGAAGTCGCCGCTCGTCATCGACGGCCATGCGCAAGGCCCGCTCGCGGACCTGATCGACTACGCGGACAACAGCTCGCTCGGCGCGATGAGCGGGCACATCGGCCAGCGGATCGATGCGCAGGGGCCCGCGGCGCTCGCGCTCAAGATCACGATTCCGCAGCACGTTCCGCATCCGCATACGCACGTCGAGGGCACGCTCGCGTTCGGCGGCAACACGCTGTCGACCGACGGCGTGCCGCCGCTGTCCGCGCTGCGCGGCAGCGTGCGCTTCAGCGAGGCCGGCGCGGCGCTGCACGAGCTGTCGGGGCGCTTCCTCGGCGGCCCGGTGCGCGCGAACGGCAACTTCCAGTCGCACGGCCCATACGCGGTGGACGTCGACGGCAAGCTCGCGCTCGACGCCGCGCGCGGCCTGAACCTGCGCGGCACGGCCGCGGCGCTGCTCGAGCACGTGGTCGGCGACGCGCCGTACCAGCTCGCCGTGCGCGGCGCGCCGGGCCGCCTGCCGGAGGTCACCGCGCATTCCGACCTGACGGGCGTCGCGCTGAATTTCCCGGCGCCGTTCGCGAAACCGGCCGGCACGCCGATGCCGTTCCGCTTCACACTGCAGCCGGCCGCCCAGGCCGGCGGCAAGCGCCTCGAGCATGCCGACCTGACGCTCGGGCCCGTGTCTGCGACCTACCTGCTCGACGCCACGTCGGGCCAGCCGCTGCGCGCGGTGCGCGGCGCGATGGGCATCCACCGGATGCCCGATCTGCCGCAGGACGGCGTGAGCGCCGCCGTCGACGTCGACGAACTGGATGCCGACGCCTGGCTCGCGCTCGCCCGCACGCTGCAGCACGACACGCCGCGCGCGCCGGAGCCGCAGGCCGCGCCGCGCGTCGACGTCGCGAGCTTCACGCCGAAGCGCTTCGCGCTCCACTTCGGCACGCTGAAGCTGCTCAAGCGCAACTGGGAAAACGTGATCATCGGCGCGTCGCACGTCGACGAGCTGTGGCAGGCGAACATCGCGTCGAACCAGGTATCGGGCTACCTGTCGTGGGCGCCGGGCGGCGGCCACAACGGTGCGGGCGTGCTGAACGCGCGGCTCGCGAAGCTCGTGATCCCGCAGAGCGCGCAGCACGACCTCGTCGGCCGCGCGATGAACCTGCCGACGCCGACCGACCGGCCGATGCCGTCGGTCGACCTGATCGTCGACCAGGTCGTCGCGCGCGATCACGACATCGGCAGGCTCGTCGTCAACGCGCGCAACCTCGAGGAAGACGGCGCGCCGGTGTGGCAGCTCGACAAGTTCGAGCTGGCGAACCCGGCCGCGAAGCTGACGGCGACCGGCAACTGGCGCACGTCGCGCCGCGCGCTGGCCCGCGGCGTCGACGAAAACGATGCGCCGCGCCGCAGCGTGTTCGACTTCAAGCTCGACGTCGGCAACGCGGGCGCGCTGCTCGACCTCGTCGGCCTGCCGCGCACGCTTGCAAACGGCCACGGCACCGTGACCGGCAAGGTCGGCTGGCGCGGCGGCCCGACCGCGGTCGATCTGCCGTCGCTCGGCGGCCAGGTCGCGCTCGACCTGGAACACGGCCAGATCCTGAAGGTCGATCCGGGTGCCGCGAAACTGCTCGGCGTGCTGAGCCTGCAGAGCCTCGCCCGCTTCCTGACGCTGAATTTCCGTGACGTGATCGGCAAGGGACTGCCGTTCGACAAGATCACGGGCACCAGCCGGATCTCGAACGGGATCGCGCGCACCGACGACTTCTCGATGACGACGGCACCGGCGAACGTGACGGTGCGTGGCGCGGTCGACCTCGGCGCCGAGACGCAGGACCTGCACGCGCACGTCGCGCCGAAGATCGGCGCCGGCACGGCGGCAATCGCGGCCGCGATCATCAATCCGCTGCTGGGTGTCGGCGTGCTCGCCGCGAACTACGCGCTGTCGGAGACGCTGTCGCACGCGTTCGCGCTCGACTACGCGATCACGGGCTCGTGGGCGCATCCGCACATCGAGCGGGTGCGAGGCGATCAGGGTAAGATGAATCACGGTCCGGCCGATGCGGCGAGCCACTGACGCGCGCAGGGTGCCGGGCCGCACCCCATTTATGACGCAACCGATCCAGCGATGACCGATCACACCCGTTTCGCCACGCCCTTTCGGGTCGCCGCGCTGCAGATGGTGAGCACGCCGGACGTCGCACGCAATCTCGCCGAAGCCGGCCGCCTGATCGCGGAAGCGGCCGGCGACGGCGCGCAGCTCGTACTGCTGCCCGAGTATTTCTGCTTCATGGGCCATCGCGACACCGACAAGCTCGCGCTCGCCGAACCCTACCGCGACGGCCCGATCCAGCGCTTCCTGTCGGAGGCCGCGCACCGTCACGGCATCTGGGTGATCGGCGGCACGCTGCCGCTGAAGGCGCCGGAGCCCGATCGCGTGCTGAACACGACGCTCGTGTTCGACCCGAACGGCCAGGAAGCCGCCCGCTACGACAAGATCCACCTGTTCAACTTCGAGAAAGGCGACGAATCGTTCGACGAGGCGCGCACGATCCGCGCGGGCGACACGGTCGTCGCGTTCGACGCGCCGTTCGGGCGGGTCGGCCTGTCGGTCTGTTACGATCTGCGCTTTCCGGAGCTGTATCGCAGGATGGGCGACTGCGCGCTGATCGTCGTGCCGTCGGCGTTTACGTATACGACGGGCCGCGCGCACTGGGAAATGCTGCTGCGCGCGCGGGCCGTGGAGAACCAGTGCTACGTGCTCGCGGCCGCGCAAGGCGGCAAGCACGAGAACGGCCGGCGCACCTGGGGCCACAGCATGCTGATCGACCCGTGGGGCGAGATCGTCGCGGTCCGCGACGAAGGCGCGAGCGTCGTGACCGGCGCGCTCGATCCGCAGCGCATCGCCGACGTGCGCCAGAGCCTGCCCGCGTGGCGGCATCGCGTGCTGGCCTGAACCGCTGAACCGCCCGGCGCTTGAAACGCCGCCCGGCCAACCCATCTGCCCAGAACGCACCCGACAACTTTTTGAGAACCCTCGATACCCGCATGAACATCATCGAACCCGGCATCCGCAATCTTGCGCTGGCGAAGGACATCCTCCTCACGCCGTACGGCCTCGACGAGAGCCTGCTCACGCGCACGATCGCCGACATCTTCACGCATCGCGTCGACTACGCCGACCTGTACTTCCAGGCGACCCGCAGCGAAGCGTGGAGCCTCGAGGAAGGCATCGTGAAGTCGGGCAGCTTCAGCATCGACCAGGGCGTCGGCGTGCGCGCGGTCGCGGGCGACCGCACCGCGTTCGCCTACTCGGACGACCTGTCGCCGGAAGCCATCGCGCAGGCGGCCGCGGCCACCAAGGCGATCGCGGCGGCCGGCGGCGGCCGCCAGAAGATCAAGGCGGCGACGTCCCTGAAGGGCATCTCGGGCCGCGACCTGTACCTGCCGTCCGATCCGCTCGCGTCGCTCGACGCGACCGCGAAGGTCAAGCTGCTCGAGCGCATCGAGCAGATGGCGCGCGGGCGCGACCCGCGCGTCACGCAGGTGATGGCGGGCCTCGCCGGCGAATACGACGTCGTGCTGGTCGCGCGCAGCGACGGCGCGCTCGCGGCCGACATCCGCCCGCTCGTGCGCGTGTCGGTCACGGTGATCGCCGAACAGAACGGCCGCCGCGAGATCGGCTCCGGCGGCGGCGGCGGCCGCTTCGACTACGGCTACTTCACCGACGAAGTGCTGTCGCGCTACGTCGACGACGCCGTGCACGCGGCGCTCGTCAACCTCGACGCGCGCCCCGCGCCGGCCGGCGCGATGACCGTCGTGCTCGGGCCGGGCTGGCCGGGCGTGCTGCTGCACGAGGCGATCGGCCACGGCCTCGAGGGCGACTTCAACCGCAAGGGTTCGTCGGCGTTCGCCGGCCGGATCGGCGAGCAGGTCGCCGCGAAGGGCGTGACGGTGGTCGACGACGGCACGCTGCCGAACCGCCGCGGCTCGCTGAACATCGACGACGAAGGCAACCCGACGCAGTGCACGACGCTGATCGAGGACGGCATCCTGAAGGGCTACATCCAGGACACGCTGAACGCGCGCCTGATGAAGATGCCCGTCACCGGCAACGCGCGGCGCGAGTCGTACGCGGCGCTGCCGATGCCGCGCATGACCAACACGTACATGCTGAACGGCGACAAGGATCCGCAGGAAATCATCGCGTCGGTGAAGAACGGCCTGTACGCGGTGAACTTCGGCGGCGGCCAGGTCGACATCACGAACGGCAAGTTCGTGTTCTCGGCGTCCGAGGCGTACATGATCGAGAACGGCAAGATCACCTACCCGGTGAAGGGCGCGACGCTGATCGGCAGCGGCCCGGAATCGCTGAAGTACGTGAGCATGATCGGCAACGACATGTCGCTCGACTCGGGCGTCGGCGTGTGCGGCAAGGAAGGCCAGAGCGTGCCGGTGGGCGTCGGCCAGCCGACCCTGCGGATCGACAAGATGACGGTCGGCGGTACGGCATAACCGCATCGCGGCGCATACAATCCGCGCATTTTGGCAAAAGCGCGCGGATTCTCCGCATTTTTGAGCACCCCCGGTTGCCAGCGACGCGGCGACCGGGTATAAATTCCGAATCAACTTTTTTGACGAACCGAATCTCCGTCATGTCCGCCAAGTTTTATTTTTACTTTTTTTGGCATCTCAGACCGCTGGCGGATCGAGAGGGTTGATGGCGCGTGAAGCGCAACCGAAATTCCCGAAAAAACCGCCGGCGAACCCGGCGGTTTTTTTTCGCCCTTCGCCACCCGGTCGCCGCCGCAGCGGATCCCGCGGCCCCGACCGAAATCACTGAATCGCTTGAATCGATGAATCTGCCGCACGCGCACTGACCGAACGGCGCCCGCAAAACCAGGAGAAACAGCATGCCCCCGCACAACACCGACGACGTCCGCATCCGCGAACTCAAGGAACTGACGCCGCCCGCCCACCTGATCCGCGAATTCGCGTGCTCCGAGGCCGCGTCCGAGCTGATCTACAACTCGCGCCAGTCGATGCACCGCATCCTGCACGGGATGGACGACCGGCTGATCGTCGTGATCGGGCCGTGCTCGATCCACGATACGAAGGCGGCGATCGAGTACGCGGGGCGGCTCGTGAAGGAGCGCGAGCGCTTCAAGGGCGAACTGGAAATCGTGATGCGCGTGTACTTCGAGAAGCCGCGCACGACGGTCGGCTGGAAGGGGCTCATCAACGATCCGCACCTCGACAACAGCTTCAAGATCAACGAAGGGCTGCGCACCGCGCGCGAGCTGCTGCTGCAGATCAACGAGATGGGGCTGCCGGCCGCGACCGAATACCTCGACATGATCAGCCCGCAGTACATCGCCGACCTGATCTCGTGGGGCGCGATCGGCGCGCGCACGACCGAGTCGCAGGTGCACCGCGAGCTGGCGTCGGGGCTGTCGTGCCCGGTCGGCTTCAAGAACGGCACCGACGGCAACGTGAAGATCGCGGTCGACGCGATCAAGGCCGCATCGCAGCCGCACCATTTCCTGTCGGTGACGAAGGGCGGCCATTCGGCGATCGTGTCGACGGCCGGCAACGAGGACTGCCACGTGATCCTGCGCGGCGGCAAGACGCCGAACTACGACGCGGACAGCGTGAACGCCGCGTGCGCGGACATCGGCAAGGCCGGCCTCGCCGCGCGCCTGATGATCGACGCGAGCCACGCGAACAGCTCGAAGAAGCACGAGAACCAGATTCCCGTGTGCGCGGACATCGGCCGCCAGGTCGCGGCCGGCGACGAGCGCATCGTCGGCGTGATGATCGAGTCGCACCTCGTCGAGGGGCGCCAGGACCTGAAGGAAGGCTGCCCGCTGACCTACGGCCAGAGCATCACCGACGCGTGCATCGCGTGGGACGACAGCGTGAAGGTGCTCGAAGGCCTCGCGGAATCGGTGAAGGCACGCCGCGTCGCGCGCGGCAGCGGGAACTGATCGCCGGCGGGCCCGAGGCGGCACATGCCGCCTGCGGGCTCCGGCCTGCGCCGCAAGAAACGAAGCCCGGCTTGCGCCGGGCTTCTTCATGTGCGAGCAGCCGCCGTCGGATCCTCATTCGAGCGCGCCCGAGCCGAAGATCTCGGTGTTGATGCGTTCCGGCGCGACGCCGAGCGCGACCAGCGCATCGCGTTGCGCCTTCATGAACGCGATCGGGCCGCAAATGTAGTAGTCGGCATCCGCAACCAGCGCGTATTGCTTCACGCGTTCCGGCGTCAGGCGCCCTTCGAGGTCGTGATCGATGCCGACGCGATCGTTCGGGCCGACCAGCTCGTACAGCACCGTGCGCTTGACGTTCGCGTGTTCGCGCACCGTATCGTTCAGCCAGTCGCGGAACGCATGCACCGCGCCCGACCGGCATGCGTGGACGAACCGTACTTCACGCGTGCTGCCTTCGCCGACCAGCGTCGAGGCCATCGACACCATCGGCGTGAGCCCGACGCCGCCCGAGATCAGCACGACCGGCGTATCGACGCCGCGCTTCAGCGAGAATTCGCCCATCGGCGAGGTCACCTCGACGATTGCGCCCTCCTCCACGCCGTCATGCATCAGCGTCGACACCTTGCCGGCCGGGATCGCTTCCGGCTGGCCGGCCTCGCGCTTCACCGAGATGCGCAGCCACTTGCCGTGCGGCGCGTCGGACAGGCTGTACTGGCGCGGCTGATCGACGCCGAGATCGCCGACGAAGCGCTTCACCGTGACGTACTGGCCGGGCGCGAAGGTCGGCGCGTCGCCGCCGTCGGCGGGCGTCAGGTAGAACGACGTGATCTCGTCGCTCTCACGCACCTTGCGGGCAACCTTGAACGGACGGAAGCCGCTCCACGCGGCGCCCGCGTACAGGTCGGCCTCGGCGCCGATCAGGATCTGCGCGAGCTGGCCGTACGCGACGCGCCATGCCTCGAGCGTCTCGGCGTCGACCGCATCGCCGAGCACTTCGACGATCGACGCGAGCAGGTTCTCGCCGACGATCGGGTAATGCTCGGGGCGGATGTTCAGGCTCGCGTGCTTGTGCGCGATGTGCGACACCGCCCCGCCGAGCGCGCCGAGGTTGTCGATGTTCGCCGCATACGCATAGACCGCCTTCGCGAGCGTTTCCGGCTGGCTGCCGGTCTTCTGGTGCGTCTGGTTGAACAGGTTCTTCAGTTCCGGATGCCGCGCGAACATGCGCTGGTAGAAATGCTTCGTGATCGTCGCGCCGTGCACGGCGAGGACAGGGGCAGTGGCCTTCACGCGAGCCATCTGGTCAGCGGTGATGTGGGTCATGTCGTTCTCCGTTAAACATGCGCTTACGATACATCTTTAAAAACAGACGTCCGTCGGGCAAATTGTCGCAGTGCGGAAACACGACGCCGGGGGTCAGCGGACGCGCCCGCGCTCCCACAGCACGTCCGAGCCGCCATCCGCGCGGTTCAGCACACGCGCCAGCACGAACAGCAGGTCCGACAGCCGGTTCACGTAACGCCGCGGCGCGTCATTGAGCGTATCGGTGCGCCCGAGCGCGACGATCGAGCGCTCCGCGCGGCGGCACACCGTCCGGCAGACGTGCGCGAGCGACGCCGCGCGCGAGCCGGCCGGCAGAATGAATTCCTTCAGCGGCGGCAGCGTCGCGTTGTAGTCGGCCAGCCACGTGTCGAGGCGCGCGAGGTGCGTGTCGTCGAGCACCGCATGGCCGGGAATGCACAGCTCGCCGCCGAGATCGAACAGGTCGTGCTGGATCGTGACGAGCGCCGTGCGCACGTCGTCCGGCAGCGTCTCGGCGAGCAGCACGCCGAGATTCGAGTTCAGTTCGTCGACGTCGCCGATCGCGGCGATCCGCGCGTCGTCCTTGCCGATGCGCCGGCCGTCGCCGAGGCCGGTGGTGCCGTCGTCGCCCGTGCGCGTCGCGATCTTGCTCAAGCGGTTGCCCATGCGAATGTCCTCTCGTGCGCGGCCGCGATGCGGCCCGGTTGGGTTGGTACGCGATTATCGCAGCCCGCGGCGGCGGGCGCAGCGGGCGTTCCAGCGTAGAATGGGCCGAAGGTTTGACAAGCAGTCGTCAGGAGACATTCGTGAATCACCCTGCCCCGCCGGCCACCACGCGCCGCCCGCTGCCCCCCGCCATGCTCGATGCGCTGCGCGCCGCCTTCGGCGAGCGCGTGTCGACCGCCGACGCCGTCCGCGCCCATCACGGCCGCGACGAATCGCCGTTCGATCCGCAACTGCCCGACGCCGTCGTGTTCGCCCGCAACGCCGATGAAGTCCGCCAAGTCGTGTCGCTGTGCGCGCTCTACAGCGTGCCGCTGATCCCGTACGGCGCCGGCTCGTCGCTCGAAGGCCATCTGCTCGCGGTGCGCGGCGGCGTCTCGCTCGACCTGTCGGAAATGAACCGTGTGCTGTCGATCAACGCGGAAGACCTGACGGTCACGGTCGAACCGGGCATCACGCGCAAGGCGCTCAACGAAGCGCTGCGCGACACCGGCCTGTTCTTCCCGATCGATCCGGGCGCCGACGCCAGCATCGGCGGGATGACCGCGACCCGCGCATCGGGCACCAACGCCGTGCGCTACGGAACCATGCGCGAGAACGTGCTCGGCCTGACCGCCGTGCTCGCCGACGGCCGCGTCGTGAAGACGGGCTCGCGCGCGCGCAAGTCGTCCGCCGGCTACGACCTCACGCGCCTGTTCGTCGGCTCCGAAGGCACGCTCGGCGTGATCACCGAGATCACGCTGCGCCTGCATCCGCTGCCCGAAGCCGTGTCGGCCGCGATCTGCACGTTCCCGTCGATGGGCGACGCGGTGCGCACGGTGATCGAAACGATCCAGATCGGCGTGCCGATCGCGCGCGTCGAATTCGTCGACGCGCTCGCGGTGCGCTCGATCAACCGCCATTCGAACCTGACGCTCGCCGAAGCGCCGACGCTGTTCTTCGAATTCCACGGCACCGAGGCCGGCGTGAAGGAACAGGCCGAGCTCGTGCAGGCGCTCGCGGGCCAGAACAACGGCCAGGGCTTCGAATGGGCGACCCGCCCCGAGGACCGCACGCGGCTCTGGGCCGCGCGCCACAACGCGTACTTCGCGATGCTGCAGCTGAAGCCCGGCTGCCGCGCGGTGACGACCGACGTGTGCGTGCCGATCTCGCAGCTCGCCGCGTGCGTCGAGGAAACCGAGATCGACCTGCGCGCATCGTCGCTGCCCTGCCCGATCGTCGGCCACGTCGGCGACGGCAATTTCCACGTCGCGATCCTGATCGATCCCGACAGGCCCGAGGAAATCGACGAAGCCGAACGCATCAACGACCGGATCGTCGAGCGCGCGCTGCGCCTCGGCGGCACCTGCACCGGCGAACACGGCGTCGGGCTGCACAAGATGCGCTTCCTGCCGAAGGAGCACGGCGACAACGCGATCGATGCGATGCGCGCGATCAAGCTGGCGCTCGATCCGCGCAACCTGATGAATCCCGGCAAGATCTTCACGTGCTGACACGGCGGCGCGCCGCCGCGCCCCGGCTGGAGACCCAATGAACGCTTCCGTCGAACTGTCGAGCGCGACCCGCGCGCAGCGCCAGCGCGAAGTCGTGCAGGCGCTGATGGCCGTGCTGCCGACGCATTGCCTGCTGTTCCGCGACGAAGACACCGCGCCGTACGAATGCGACGGCCTGTCGGCGTACCGCCGGCTGCCGCTCGCGGTCGCGCTACCCGAAACCGAATCGCAGGTGCAGCGGATCGTGCAGATCTGCCGCCGCATGGAAGTGCCGATCGTGCCGCGCGGCGCCGGCACGAGCCTGTCCGGCGGCGCGCTGCCGATCGCGAACGGCGTCGTGCTGTCGCTCGCGCGCTTCACGCGCATCGTCGAGGTCGATCCGTACGCGCGCACGGCCACCGTGCAGCCCGGCGTGCGCAACCTCGCGATTTCGGAAGCCGCCGCGCCTTACGGGCTGTACTACGCCCCCGATCCTTCGTCGCAGATCGCCTGCACGATCGGCGGCAACGTCGCCGAAAATTCCGGCGGCGTCCATTGCCTGAAATACGGGCTGACGGTGCACAACGTGATGCGCGTGCGCGCGGTCACGATCGACGGCGAGGTCGTCGAATTCGGCTCGCTCGGTCTCGACGCGCCGGGCCTCGACCTGCTCGCGGTGATGATCGGCAGCGAAGGGATGTTCGCGATCGTCACCGAAATCACGGTGAAGCTGATCCCGAAACCGCAGACCGCACAGCTCGTCATGGCGAGCTTCGACGATGTCGTGAAGGGCGGAGAGGCTGTCGCCGCGATCATCGCGTCGGGCATCATCCCGGCGGGGCTGGAAATGATGGACAAGCCGGCCACCCAGGCCGTCGAGGCATTCACGCACGCGGGCTACGACCTCGACGCGAAGGCGATCCTGCTGTGCGAATCGGACGGCACGCCCGAAGAAGTCGCGGAGGAAATCGTCCGCATGACGGCCGTGCTGCGCGAGCATGGCGCGACGCGCATCCAGGTGTCCCGCAACGAAAGCGAGCGGCTGCGCTTCTGGTCCGGCCGCAAGAACGCGTTCCCGGCCGCCGGGCGCATTTCCGCCGACTATTACTGCATGGACGGCACCGTGCCGCGCCGTGCGATCGGCCCGCTGCTCGCCCGCATCGAGCAGCTCGAGACACGCTACGGGCTGCGCTGCATCAACGTGTTCCATGCCGGCGACGGCAACATGCATCCGCTGATTCTCTACAACGCGAACGATCCGGACGAGCTGCACCGCGCCGAGCAGTTCGGCGCGGAAATACTCGAATGCTGCGTGGAATTCGGCGGCAGCGTGACGGGCGAGCACGGCGTCGGCATCGAAAAGCTGAATTCGATGTGCGTGCAGTTCTCGCCGCAGGAGCGCGATGCGTTCTTCGCGGTCAAGCGCGCGTTCGATCCGGCCGGGCTGCTCAATCCCGACAAGGGCATCCCGACCCGCGCGCGCTGCGCCGAATACGGCCGCCAGCACGTGCGCGGAGGGCTGCTGCCGCACCCCGACCTGCCGCGTTTCTGAGCGCCGCGCGGTGCGCGGCCCGTGCCGCCGCGCGGGCCGCGATGTGCCGCCCTGCCCGCGCCGGCCGTGCGCGCGGCGACGCCCGCATGCATTCGTCATGCGTGGCTTAGGGATAGTCGCGATGTGGATTCGCGCCACCCCGGTACAATCGACCGGACAACAACGAGGCAGCAATACAACATGGAAGAGGACGACATCGTCGCCGGATGGGCCGAGCGCATCCGTGCCGCCAGTGCCGACGGCCGGCCGCTGCGGATTCGCGGCGGCGGCACCAAGGACTGGTACGGCCAGACGCTGGACGGCGAAATACTCGACACGCGTGCGTTTCAGGGCGTCGTGTCGTACGACCCGGCCGAACTCGTCGTCACGGTCCGCGCGGGCACGCCGCTCGCGCAGCTTGAAGCCGTCCTCGCCGAGTGCGGCCAGATGCTGCCGTTCGAGCCGCCTCACTTCGGCCGCGCGGCCACCGTCGGCGGCTGCGTCGCGGCGGGCCTCGCGGGGCCGCGCCGCGCGACCTGCGGCGCGCCGCGCGATTTCGTGCTCGGCGTCACGCTGATGAACGGCCGCGGCGAAGCGCTGCGCTTCGGCGGGCAGGTCGTGAAGAACGTCGCCGGCTACGACGTGTCGCGGCTGATGGCCGGCTCGCTCGGCACGCTCGGGCTGATGCTCGAGCTGTCGATCAAGGTGCTGCCGGTGCCCGTCGCCGAAGTCACGCTGAAGTTCGAGATGACCGCGACCGACGCGGTGCGCAAGCTCAACGAATGGGGCGGCCATCCGCTGCCCGTCAGCGCGAGCGCGTGGCGCAACGGCACGCTCGTGCTGCGGCTGTCGGGCGCCGAGGCGGCCGTGAAATCGGCGAAGACGCTGCTCGGCGGCGAAGTCGTCGACGCGGTCGAGGCCGAGCGCTTCTGGGCCGGCGTGCGCGAGCACACCGACCCGTTCTTCAACGGCATCCCGCCCGGCTATGCGCTGTGGCGGCTCGCGCTGCCGTCGATCACCGAACCGATGCACCTGCCCGGCACCCAGCTGATGGAATGGGGCGGCGCGCAGCGCTGGTGGATCACCGACGCCGACGCGCAGACGGTGCGCATGAGCGCAAAGCAGGCCGGCGGCCATGCGACGCTGTTCCGCGCGGGCGAGTCGTACGACCGCAGCGCGGGCGTGTTCACGCCGCTGCCCGCGCCGCTGATGAAGATTCACCGCGGGCTGAAGGCTGCGTTCGATCCCGCGCGCATCTTCAATCGCGGCCGGCTTTACCCTGATCTTTAGGGTCTGTTTATATATGGAACGCACATGCGAATGCCCGAAATCGCGCGTAGGGCAAGAAGTGAGGAGCGCCGTTTGGCCGAGCCAAACAAGCGACGAGCGACGCCGCCATACGGGCGATTTCGGGCATTCCCGTGGAATGAATCTTTTGATTAGGGGTTGCCACGAGAACGGCCGCTCGCCGCGTTGCGCTCCTTGCGAATACGCCAGTATTCGCGGCGTCACGCGCCTCGCGAGCGGCCGTTCTCGTGGCAACGCATGCGCGTTCCATATATAAACAGACCCTAAGATCGATGCAAACGAACCTCGCCGATTTCATCCGCAATACGCCCGACGGCGACGAGGCCGACGCGATCCTGCGCAAGTGCGTGCATTGCGGCTTCTGCACCGCGACGTGCCCGACCTATCAGCTGCTCGGCGACGAACTCGACGGCCCGCGCGGCCGCATCTACCTGATCAAGCAGATGGTCGAAGGCGCGCCCGTCACGCGCAGCACGCAGCAGCACCTCGACCGCTGCCTCACCTGCCGCAGCTGCGAGACGACCTGCCCGTCGGGTGTCCAGTACGGCCGGCTCGTCGAAATCGGCCGCAAGCACGTCGAGGCGCAAGTGCAGCGCCCCGTGCAGCAACGGCTCGTGCGCCGCGTGCTCGCCAGCCTCGTGCCGAACGCGGCGCTGTTCTCGCCGCTCATGCGGCTCGGCCAGCACATGCGGCCGCTCTTGCCGAAACGGCTGCGCGACAAGGTGCCGCCGCGCACGCGGCTGCTCGAATGGCCGCAGCGCCCCCATTCGCGCAAGATGCTGATGCTCGCCGGCTGCGTGCAGCCGTCGATGCTGCCGAACATCAACATCGCGACCGCGCGCGTGCTCGACGCGCTCGGGGTCGAGACGATCGTCGCGCCCGACGCGGGCTGCTGCGGCGCGATCCGCCTGCACCTGAACTATCACGACGAGGCGCTCGACGACGCGCGCCGCAACATCGACGCGTGGTGGCCGTACGTCGAGCAAGGCGCCGAAGCGATCGTGATGAACGCAACGGGCTGCGGCGCGACGGTGCTCGAATACGCGCACCTGCTGCGCGACGATCCGGCCTATGCGGAGAAGGCGCAGCGCATCGTCGCGCTGACGCGCGACATCTCCGACGTGCTGCTCGCGTTCGAGGCCGAGATCGCGACGCTCGCGCGGCGCCGCGCGATCCATACCGTCGCGTACCACCCGCCGTGCACGCTGCAGCACGGCCAGCAGTCGCGCGGCAAGGTCGAGCGCCTGCTCGAGACGCTCGGCATCGACGTCCGGCTGCCGGCCGACAGCCATCTGTGCTGCGGCTCGGCCGGCACCTATTCGCTGACGCAGCCGTCGCTGTCGTACCGGCTGCGCAAGCAGAAGCTGCTGAAGCTGCAGGCACTCGAGCCGCAGATGATCGTGTCCGGCAACGTCGGCTGCATCGCGCACCTGCAAAGCGGCACGCAGATTCCGGTCGCGCACTGGATCCAGCTCGTCGAACATCTGCTGTACGGCTGACGCGGATGGCCGGCCCCGCCGGCGCCCCGTCCGTATAATGGGCGAACCGATGCGGCGCGTGCCGTGCCGCACCCGCTGCCGCATTCGTCGCCATTCGCCGCCGTACTCGCTTCCCGTGCCTGCTTCCGTGCCCGTCATGTCCGATTTCGCCGTCCGTCTCGATTCCGTTCACCGCCGCATCGCCGACGCCGCCCGCGCGGCCGGCCGCGATCCCGCCACCGTCTCGCTGCTCGCCGTGTCGAAGACGTTTCCCGCCGACGACGTGCGCGCCGCGCATGCGGCCGGCCAACGCGCGTTCGGCGAGAACTACGTGCAGGAATCGATCGACAAGATCGACGCGCTCGCGGATCTGCGCGCCGCGCTCGAATGGCATTTCATCGGGCCGCTGCAATCGAACAAGACGCGCCCGGTCGCCGAACGGTTCGACTGGGTCCATTCGGTCGACCGGCTGAAGATCGCGCAGCGCCTCGCCGAACAGCGCCCCGCGCACCTGCCGCCGCTCAACGTATGCGTGCAGGTGAACATCAGCGGCGAGGCGTCGAAGAGCGGTGTCGCGCCGGCCGACGTGGCCGACGTCGCGCGCGCGGTCGCCGCGCTGCCGGCGCTGCGCCTGCGCGGCCTGATGGCGATTCCCGAGCCGGCCGGCGATATCGATGCGCAACGCGTGCCGCATCGCGCGCTGCGCGCGCTGTACGACGCATTGCGCGCCGACGGCCTGCCGCTCGACACGTTGTCGATGGGCATGTCCGCCGATCTCGAGGCCGCGGTGCTCGAAGGCGCGACCATCGTGCGCGTCGGCACCGCGATCTTCGGCGCCCGCGAATATTCGCACTGAGCGCCGCCCTTTTCCGCCTTCCCGTTCACTCACTTGCTCAATTCGACACCATGAAAATCGCATTCATCGGCGGCGGCAACATGGCCGCGGCCCTGATCGGCGGCCTGATCAAGCGCGGCGTCGCCGCTGACGGCCTGTATGCCATCGACGTCAACGAAGACGCCCGCGCGCGCACCGCGCAGCAGTTCGGCATCCGCACCGGCGCGGCCGTCGACGCGACGCTCGCGGACTACGACGCGATCGTGCTCGCGGTGAAACCGCAGGTGCTGAAGGACGTCGCGCAGGCGCTCGCGCCGCACCTGAAGTCGCAGCTCGTGATCAGCATCGCGGCCGGCATCCGCGGCACCGACCTCGCCCGCTGGCTCGGCGACTACGCACGCGTCGTGCGCACGATGCCGAACACGCCGGCGCTGGTCGGCATGGGCGTGACGGGCCTCGCCGCGCTGCCGGGCGTCGACGCGGCCGGTCGCGAGCTCGCGTCGAACGTGCTCGGGGCGGTCGGCGAGATCGTCTGGTTCGACGATGAAGCGCAGCTCGACGCGGTCACGGCGATCTCGGGCAGCGGCCCGGCGTACGTGTTCTATTTCATCGAAGCGCTGCAGGAAGCCGCGCGCCGCCTCGGCATGAACGACGAACAGGGCCGCGCGCTCGCGGTCGCGACGTTCGCGGGCGCCGCGCAACTCGCCGCTCAGTCGGGCGAACCGGCGAGCGTGCTGCGCGAGCGCGTGACGTCGAAGGGCGGCACGACGGCCGCCGCGCTCGCGTCGTTCGACGCGCAAGGCGTGAAGGAAGCGATCGTGCGCGGCGCGCTCGCGGCCGAGGCACGCGCGAAGGAAATGGGCGACGAGCTCGGTCGCGCGTAAGCGCCGCGTCGTCGGCCGGGCTTGCCCGGCCGCGCCAACAAAAAAAGCGGCCACGGCCGCTTTTTTGTTGGCATCGCGCACCGGCGAGGTGCCCGTACCGCTTCAGTTGGCAGCCGGCCCCGCCAGCAGGTAATGCACGGCGATCCCCGCGAACAGCACGCCGCCGAGCCAGTTGTTGTGCCGGAACGCCGCGAAGCACGGCATCCGCTCGCGATCCTTGATCAGCGTGTAGTGATACAGCGCGCAGCCGACCGCCGCAGCCCAGCCGGCCCAGTACGCGAGACCGAAGCCGAGCGTCACGCCGATCCACACATAGATGCCGAGCGTCACCGCATAGCACGCCATCACGGCCGCGACGTCGAAGCGGCCGAACGTCAGCGCGGACGTGCGAATGCCGATCTTGATGTCGTCGTCGCGGTCGACCATCGCGTATTCGGTGTCGTACGCGACCGACCAGAAGATGTTCGCCACCAGCATCACCCACGCGAGCATCGGCACCGTGTCCTGCACGGCCGCGAACGCCATCGGGATGCCAAAGCCGAACGCGATGCCGAGATACGCCTGCGGAATCGCGAAGAAACGCTTCATGAACGGGTACGAGCCGGCGACGAACAGCGCGACGACCGACAGCTCCTTCGTCAGCGTGTTGAGCGGCAGGATCAGCAGGAACGCGATGAACGACAGCACCACCGCGATCGCGACGGCTTCCCATGCGCGGATCTTGCCCGACGTCAGCGGCCGGTCGGCCGTGCGCTTCACGTGACGGTCGAAATCGCGGTCGGCATAGTCGTTCATCGCGCAGCCGGCCGAGCGCATCAGCAACGTGCCGAGCGCGAAGATCACCAGCAGCGGCCAGCGCGGATGACCGTCCGACGCGATCCACAGTGCGTTGAGCGTCGGCCAGAGCAGCAGCAGGCTGCCGATCGGCTTGTCCATCCGGACGAGCCGCAGGTACAGGGGAAAGCGGGCGAGCATGGCGAACCACCGGGAAGAGAATCCCGGCATTTTAGAGCCGAGCGGCGGTTCGCGTCATGTCGGGACGGCCCGCAGCCGGGTGCGGCGGCGCGCGCGCAGGCTGCCCGGGCCCGCTGCACGCGGCCGAGCAGCCGCATACGTCGATCAGGGGACAGATGCATGGGCGGTGCGCAGCCCGCCCTGCCGACATTCGATGCCGATGCAGGCAATCCGACCCCGCTTCGACTTCGGGACACCGCCCGGTTGCCGATCACCCGCTGACACCGGCCGCACGACGCACGGCCGGTCACCCCGGATTCAGGCAAGCAGCGACCGCAGCATCCACGCAGTCTTTTCATGCGTCTGCAGGCGCTGCGTCAGCAGGTCGGCGGTCGGCTCGTCGCTCGCCGCATCGGCGATCGGGAAGATTTCGCGCGCGGTGCGCACGACCGTCTCGTGCCCTTCGACGAGCTGGCGGATCATCTCTTCGGCCGCCGGCACGCCGTTCGCTTCCGGCACCGACGACAGCTTCGCGAAATCCGCGAACGTGCCCGGCGCGACGACGCCGAGCGTGCGAATGCGCTCGGCGACCAGGTCGACCGCGAGCCACAGTTCGTTGTACTGCTCTTCGAACATCAGATGCAGCGTGTTGAACATCGGCCCGGTGACGTTCCAGTGGAAGTTGTGGGTCTTCAGGTACAGCGAAAACGTATCGGCGAGCAGACGCGACAGGCCGTCCGCGATCTTCTTGCGGTCCTTGTCGCTGATGCCGATGTTGATCTGCGTGGCGTTGCCTTTCCTGGCCATCTTCGGGACTCCTCATTCGAAATGTTGAACCGGCGAAAACGCGTCGAGCAATCCGCATGCCGCGCCGTGCGGCATCCGTTCGCGACGTGCCAGTCTAGCGCGGCGCGCGATTCGCTGCGCTCAGCCGCCGGCGCTCGACACGAGCGGTGCGAGCGCGTGCAGCGCCTGCGCGACCAGCTCGGCCGCACCGCCGATGACGATCGCGAAACCGACGATACGGCGCGCCAGCTCGGCCGGCGTGAACGCGGCGCGCATGTTCAGCATCATTTGCGTCATGGTCGTCACTCCTTCGACAAGACCTTGAATCGGAAGAAAAAACGGCCGGTCGTGCGACCGGCCGTTTCACGTTACAGCGTGACTGCGTCAGCGCATCGCGACTTTCACGCGAGGTCGAAGCGGTCGAGGTTCATCACCTTGTTCCAGGCCGCGACGAAATCGCGCACGAACTTCTCGTGCGCGTCGGCGCTGCCGTACACCTCGGCCAGCGCCCGCAGCTGCGAGTGCGAACCGAAGATCAGGTCGACGCGCGTGCCGGTCCACTTGACCTGGCCCGTCGCCCGGTCGCGCCCTTCGAACACGTCGTTCGCGGCCGACACCGGCTTCCACTCCGTGCCCATGTCGAGCAGGTTCACGAAGAAGTCGTTGGTCAGCGCGCCCGGACGATCGGTGAACACGCCGTGCTTTGCGTCACCGACGTTCGCGCCGAGCACCCGCAGGCCGCCGACGAGCACCGTCAGCTCCGGCCCGCTCAGCGTCAGCAGCTGGGCCTTGTCGACCAGCAGCGCCTCGGCCGGCGTCTTGTACGCGTGCTTCAGGTAGTTGCGGAAACCGTCCGCAACCGGCTCGAGCACGGCCATCGCCTCGATGTCGGTCTGCTCTTGCGACGCGTCCATCCGGCCCGGTGCGAACGGCACCGTCACCGCGACACCCGCGTTCTTCGCGGCCTGCTCGACGCCGGCTGCACCGGCGAGCACGATCAGGTCGGCGAGCGACACCTTCTTGCCGCCCGTCTGCGCATCGTTGAACGCCTTCTGCACGCCTTCGAGCGTTTCGAGCACCGCGGCAAGTGCCGCCGGCTGGTTCACTTCCCAGTCCTTCTGCGGGGCGAGGCGGATGCGCGCGCCGTTCGCGCCGCCGCGCTTGTCCGAACCGCGGAACGTGGAAGCCGACGCCCACGCGGTCGACACGAGCTGCGCGACCGACAGCCCCGACGCGAGCACCTTCGCCTTCAGCGCCGCGACGTCGGCGGCGTCGATCAGTGGGTGGTCGACGGCCGGGATCGGGTCTTGCCACAGCAGTTGCTCGGCCGGCACTTCCGGGCCCAGATAGCGCGCACGCGGACCCATGTCGCGGTGCGTGAGCTTGAACCAGGCGCGCGCGAACGCGTCGGCGAACTCGGCCGGGTTCTCGTAGAAGCGGCGCGAGATCTTCTCGTAGGCCGGGTCGAAACGCAGCGACAGGTCGGTCGTCAGCATCGTCGGGCGATGCTTCTTCGCCGGATCGAACGCATCGGGAATCACCTCGTCGGCGCCCTTCGCAACCCACTGGTGCGCGCCGGCCGGGCTCTTCGTCAGTTCCCATTCATAGCCGAACAGGTGCTTGAAGAAGTCGTTGCTCCACTTCGTCGGCGTCGACGTCCACGTGACTTCGAGGCCGCTCGTGATCGCGTCGCGGCCCTTGCCCGATGCGTACGTGCTCTTCCAGCCGAGGCCCTGCTGCTCGATGCCCGCCGCTTCCGGCTCGGGGCCGACGTTCGTGGCGGGGCCGGCGCCGTGCGTCTTGCCGAACGTGTGGCCGCCGGCGATCAGCGCGACCGTCTCTTCGTCGTTCATCGCCATCCGCGCGAACGTCTCGCGGATGTCGCGGGCCGCCGCGACCGGGTCGGGGTTGCCGTCCGGGCCTTCCGGATTCACGTAGATGAGGCCCATCTGCACGGCCGCGAGCGGGTTCTCGAGATCACGGTCGCCCGAGTAGCGGCTGTTCGGGCCGCCGCTCAGTTCCAGCCAGATCTTTTCCGAACCCCAGTAGACGTCGTCCGGTTCCCATGTGTCGACGCGGCCGCCCGCGAAGCCGAAGGTCTTGAAGCCCATCGATTCGAGCGCGACGTTGCCGGTCAGGATCAGCAGGTCGGCCCACGAGATGTTGCGGCCGTACTTCTGCTTGATCGGCCACAACAGCCGGCGCGCCTTGTCGAGGTTGCCGTTGTCCGGCCAGCTGTTCAGCGGGGCGAAGCGCTGTTGCCCGCCGCCCGCGCCGCCGCGGCCGTCGGCGGTCCGGTACGTGCCGGCGCTGTGCCAGGCCATCCGGATGAACAGGCCGCCGTAGTGGCCGAAGTCGGCCGGCCACCAGTCCTGCGACGTGGTCATCAGCGCCTGCAGATCGCGCTTCACCGCCGCGAGGTCGAGCTTCTTGAACGCTTCCGCGTAGTCGAAATCCTTGTCCATCGGATCGGACAGCGCCGAGTGCCGGTGCAGGATGTTGAGATTGAGCTGGTTCGGCCACCAGTCCCTGTTCGACGTGCCGCCGGCCGCCGTATGGTTGAACGGACACTTCGATTCGGTCGACATGCTTTTTTCTCCTTTGCTTGACTCGTAAGCCCCCACTTGCCGGGCGCGGTTCATGGAGCATTGCGGGGGGATGAAACGGAACAGGTTGATCCTGTCGTACTACGGGGTGTCAGGCCGCGTGGCCTTCGATGCGGGTTGCGGGACTTCGGACATGCAACGCTCCCTCATGGCTGAACGGCGGTGAGTCGGGGAACACCGAACCGGCATGCAACGGCACTCATCCGCCATACGTACGGTCCGCCAGGTACGCGAACGCAATCGGGCACAGGCTCCGGGCCGCGGCCCTCGCACGATTGACGACCTCGTCGCGCGACGGGATGTTCCGCTGCGCGTGCTGCAGTACCGACCGCATCATGACATCCTCCTTTGACGCTTGCATTCAACGTGCGAATCGAACCGCCGATCCGACGCAATCCATGGGAATGATTCTAATTACGTCTATCGATAATTTGAATTTAATAAATTTCATCTATTCGATAGGCAAAAATAAACGGGGTCGCCAGACCCCGTTCATCCGCCTGCCTCGGGAGCACTGCTCCCTGATCAGTTCACTCAGTTCATCGTCGCCGGCATGTCGAGCTTCGCGACGCCCGGCAGCTCGCATGCGGCGATCGCCTCGCTGATCGCGTCGATCGCGGGCATCCGCGTGAAGCTCTTGCGCCATACCAGCACGACGCGGCGGTCCGGCACCGGTTCGTTGAACGGCACGTACGACAGCAACTCGGCGTCGGGGCCGTTCGCGCGCGGGCCGACCTCGGCGACCGACATCCGCGGCAGCACCGTGATGCCGACGCCGCTCGCGACCATATGGCGAATCGTTTCGAGCGATGAGCCCTCGAAGGTCTTCTGGATGCCGTCGGCCGTCTGCGAGAAGCGCATCAGCTCCGGGCACACGCCGAGCACGTGATCGCGGAAGCAATGGCCGTTGCCGAGCAGCAGCATGGTTTCCTGCTTCAGGTCCTCGGCGTCGATTTCCTCGCGCTTCTCCCACGGATGGCCAGCCGGCAGCGCGACGACGAACGGCTCGTCGTACAGCGGCCGCACCATCAGGCCGGTTTCGGGGAACGGCAGCGCCATGATCGCGGCGTCGATCTCGCCCTGCTTCAGCAGTTCGAGCAGCTTCAGCGTGTAGTTTTCCTGCAGCATCAGCGGCATCTGCGGCACGCGCTGGATCATCTGCTTGACGAGCGTCGGCAGCAGGTACGGCCCGATCGTGTAGATCACGCCGAGCCGGAACGGGCCGACGAGCGGGTCCTTGCCCTGCTTCGCGATCTCCTTGATCGCGAAGGTCTGCTCGAGCACGCGCTGCGCCTGCGTGACGATCTGGTCGCCGATCGGGGTCACGCTCACTTCGCTCGCGCCGCGCTCGAAAATCTGCACGTTGAGCTCGTCTTCGAGCTTCTTGATCGCCACCGACAGCGTCGGCTGGCTCACGAAGCACGCTTCGGCCGCGCGACCGAAGTGCCGTTCGCGCGCGACCGCGACGATGTATTTCAATTCAGTCAGGGTCATTGTGGGTCAATCAGGGATATACAGGCGATAGGTTTAATTTATACACCCGTTGGCACCGGTTCGCCAAGTTTCTCTGTATCGCAACGCGCCGAATCAGCGCTGAATGGCGGTTTTAAATCCGACCCTGAATGCGCGAATCAGGCCTTCAGATATTGCTCGCGCGCGCCGAGCCAGCGGGCGAGATGCTGCGTGACCACGTCGGGATACGCGGCGATCAGCCGCGCCGCCGCGTCGCGGGCCGGATCGATCAGCCAGCCGTCGGTCTCGAGGTTCGCGAAGCGCAGCATCGCCGCGCCGGACTGGCGCGCGCCGAGGAATTCGCCGGGGCCGCGGATCTCGAGGTCGCGCCGCGCGATCTCGAAGCCGTCGGTCGTCTCGCGCATCGTCTTCAGCCGCTCGCGGCCGGTCAGCGACAGCGGGCCCGTGTACAGCAGCACGCACACCGACGCCGCGGTGCCGCGCCCGACGCGGCCGCGCAGCTGGTGCAGCTGCGCGAGGCCGAAGCGCTCCGCGTGCTCGATCACCATCAGCGAGGCATTCGGCACGTCGACGCCGACTTCGATCACGGTCGTCGCGACGAGCAGCTGCACGTCGTTGCGCGTGAAGGCCTCCATCACGGCCGCCTTGTCGGCCGGCGACAGCCGCCCGTGCACGAGCCCGACCTTCAGCTCGGGCAGTGCCGCGGCCAGCGTTTCATAGGTTTCGACGGCCGTCTGCAGCTGCAGCGTCTCGCTCTCCTCGATCAGCGGACACACCCAGTACACCTGGCGGCCGGTCAGCGCGGCCTCGCGCACGCGGGCGATCACCTCCTCGCGCCGCGCGTCGCCGACGAGGCGCGTCAGCACCGGCGTGCGGCCCGGCGGCAGCTCGTCGATCGTCGACACCTCGAGGTCCGCGTAATACGTCATCGCGAGCGTGCGCGGGATCGGCGTGGCCGACATCATCAGCTGGTGCGGCTGGAAATCGCGCGCGCCGTTGGCCGCGTTCGCGGCCTTCGCGCGCAGCGCGAGACGCTGCTCGACGCCGAAGCGGTGCTGCTCGTCGACGATCACGAGGCCGAGCCGCGCGAATTCGACGGTGTCCTGGATGATCGCGTGCGTGCCGATCACGAGCTGCGCGGTGCCGAGCGCCGCGGCCTCGATCGCCGCGCGCTTCTCCTTCGCCTTCAGGCTGCCCGCGAGCCATGCGACCGTGACGCCGAGCGGTTCGAGCCACGCGCGCAGCTTGCGCGCGTGCTGTTCCGCGAGGATTTCGGTCGGCGCCATCAGCGCGGCCTGGTAGCCGGCGTCGATCGCCTGCGCGGCCGCCAGCGCCGCGACGACCGTCTTGCCGCTGCCGACGTCGCCCTGCAGCAGCCGCTGCATCGGGTGCGCGAGCGTGAGGTCGTGCGCGATCTCGTCGACGACGCGCGACTGCGCGCCCGTCAGCGTGAACGGCAGCGCCGCGTAAAGGCGTGTGGTCAGCGCATCGGCATCGGTCGCGGCGCGACGCGGCATCGCGGGCGCCGCGCGCGTGCGGCGCTCCTCGTGCGCGCGCTTGAGCGACAGTTGCTGCGCGAGCAGCTCCTCGAACTTGATGCGGGTCCACGCCGGATGCGAGCCGTCCATCAGCGCGGCTTCGTCGGAATCGACGGCCGGGTGGTGCAGGATGCGCACGGCCTGCGCGAGCGTCGGCACGCCGAGCGGCTTCAGGTAGTCGCGCTCGATCTCGGGCGGCAGCAGCTCGGGCAGCGGCGTGCGCTCGACCGCGTTCTCGATCGCCTTGCGCAGATACGCCTGCGACACGCCGGCCGTGCTCGGATAGACGGGCGTGAGCACCTGCGGCAGCGGCGCATCGGCCTCGACGACGCGCACGGCCGGATGCACCATCTCCATCCCGAAGAAGCCGCCGCGGACGTCGCCGCGCACGCGCAGCCGCTGGCCGACGGCCATCTGCTTGACCTGCGAGCCGTAGAAATTGAGGAAGCGCAGCACGAGCTGCTCGCCGTCGTCGTCCTGGATCTTCACGACGAGCTGCCGACGCGGCCGGTACGCGACCTCGTTGTCGAACACGACGCCTTCGGTCTGCGCGATGCCGCCCGGCAGCAGTTCGCCGATCGGCGTGAGCGTGGTTTCGTCCTCGTAGCGCATCGGCAGATGCAGCACGAGATCGATCGAGCGCGTGAGGCCGAGCTTCGCGAGCTTGTCGACGGTCTTCACGGGTTTGTCGGCGGCCGGCTTCTTCTTGCGTTTCGCACCGGATGGTCCCGCTGCACCCGCCGCACCCGCTGCACCCGCTTCGTCGCCTCCCGCGCCCGGTTCGGCGTCGGGTGCGGCAGCGGCCGGCTGCGCGAGCCGCCCGTCGGCACCGCGCTTCGGGCCCGTGCGCCGCGGCGCGATACCGCGCGGTGACTCGTGCTCCCCCGCGCTGCGCGCGGGCAACGCGGCATCGTCCGCGTCGAACGGATCGGCGGAATCGGCAACGGCGGCGGTGGAACGGCGTGGTGACACAGGCATCGGATCGTCTGGGTGCTTCGCAAGGCAAGTACAATAGCGGCTTTCACGTCGTCCGAACGAACGACGCCGGCCAGGCCGCGCATCCCGCCATCATAGCGGCTCGCGCGCCCCATTCATGCGTTTCCGCCTTGTCGGCGGCGCCCGCCGGCCGTTTCGAACCAGCCCGCATGTTCACGCTTTCCGATTTCGATTTCAATCTGCCTCCCGAGCTGATTGCGCAAACCGCGCTGCCCGACCGTACCGCGAGCCGCCTGCTCGAGGTCGACGGCACCGTCGAGCCCGCGCGCCTCGTCGACCGCCGCTTCGCCGAGCTGCCGTCGTGCATCGCGCCCGGCGACCTGCTCGTGTTCAACGATACCAAGGTCCTGAAGGCACGCTTCTTCGGCCAGAAGGCCAGCGGCGGCAAGATCGAGGTACTGATCGAGCGCGTGACCGGCACGCACACCGCGCTCGCGCAGATCCGCGCGAGCAAGTCGCCGGGCGCCGGCACGACGCTGCGCCTCGCCGACGCGTTCGACGTGACGGTCGGCGAGCGCGTCGAGCCGTTCTTCACGCTGATCTTCCCCGAGCCGTGCCTCGACCTGATCGAGCAGTTCGGCCGCCTGCCGCTGCCGCCCTATATCGAGCACGATCCGGACGCGACCGACGAAACGCGCTACCAGACCGTCTATGCGAGCAATCCGGGCGCGGTCGCCGCGCCCACGGCCGGGCTCCATTTCGACCAGCCGCTGCTCGAGCAGCTCGACGCGATGGGCGTCGAGCGCGCGACGCTGACGCTGCACGTGGGCGCCGGCACGTTCCAGCCGGTGCGCGTCGAGAACCTCGCCGAGCACAAGATGCACAGCGAGTGGTACGACCTGCCGCAGTCGCTCGTCGACAAGATCGCCGCGACCCGCGCGCGCGGCGGCAACGTGATCGCGGTCGGCACGACCTCGATGCGCGCGCTCGAAGCCGCGGCGCGCAGCGCCGACGAAGCCGGCCGCCCGCTCGCGGCGACGCAGGCCGAGACCGACATCTTCATCACGCCCGGCTACGCTTTCCGGATCGTCGACCGGCTCGTCACGAACTTCCACCTGCCGAAGTCGACACTGCTGATGCTGGTGTCGGCGTTCGCGGGCGTCGAGACGATCCGCGCCGCGTACCGGCACGCGATCGACGCACGCTACCGCTTCTTCAGCTACGGCGACGCGATGCTGCTCACGCGGCGCGACACGCCGGAGGCGCCGCGCGCGTAAGCGCGGCAGGTGCGAAGACACGCCGGCCCGCGACCGCGCTGCGGCCGCTGCGCGTCGCGCCGTCGCGCCGTTGTCCCCGCGCCGTCGCCCCCGTTTTGCTGCGGTACGCGCTACGATGGCGCGCACCCGCTTTTCCCCGCCGCCGGTTGCCCGGCGGCGTTTCCAACATGCGCCGGACTGTTCTCCGGTGGCAAGGAGAATGACGCGATGACCGAAGGTTCATCCCACGATACGCACGCTCATCCGCACGCCCCCGTGCAGGACCGCCCCGCGAACGGGCTCGAATTCGAACTGCTGACGACCGACGGCCATGCGCGCCGCGGCCGCGTGAAGCTCAACCACGGCGTGGTCGAGACGCCGATCTTCATGCCGGTCGGCACGTACGGCACCGTGAAGGCGATCCAGCCGCGCGAGCTGCACGAGATCAAGGCCCAGATCATCCTCGGCAACACGTTCCACCTGTGGCTGCGCCCGGGCCTCGACACGATCGACGCGCACGGCGGCCTGCACGGCTTCATGGGCTGGAACAAGCCGATCCTGACGGACTCGGGCGGCTTCCAGGTGTTCTCGCTCGGCGACCTGCGCAAGATCACCGAGGACGGCGTGACGTTCGCATCGCCGATCAACGGCGACAAGCTGTTCCTGTCGCCGGAAGTGTCGATGCAGATCCAGAAGGTGCTGAACTCGGACATCGTGATGCAGTTCGACGAGTGCACGCCGTACGCGACCAACGGCGTGCCGACCACGCACAAGGAAGCGGCCGAGTCGATGCGGATGTCGCTGCGCTGGGCGAAGCGCTCGCTCGACGAGTTCGACCGGCTCGGCAACCCGAACGCCCTCTTCGGGATCGTCCAGGGCGGGATGTTCGAGGACCTGCGCGACGAATCGCTCGCGGGCCTCGCGGAGCTCGGCTTCCACGGCCTCGCGATCGGCGGGCTGTCGGTCGGCGAGCCGAAGGAAGACATGATGCGGGTGCTGCGGCACGTCGGCCCGAAGCTGCCGGCCCACAAGCCGCACTACCTGATGGGCGTCGGCACGCCGGAGGACCTGGTCGAGGGCGTCGCGAACGGCATCGACATGTTCGACTGCGTGATGCCGACCCGCAACGCGCGCAACGGCTGGCTCTTCACGCGCTTCGGCGACGTGAAGATCCGCAACGCGACGCACAAGAACTCGCTGAAGCCGCTCGACGCGAGCTGCACGTGCTACACGTGCCAGAATTTCTCGCGCGGCTACCTGCATCACCTGCACCGCGTCGGCGAAATCCTCGGCGCGCAGCTCAACACGATCCACAACCTGCACTACTACCTGCAGCTGATGAGCGAGATCCGCGACGCGATCGAGACCCATACGTTCGACGCATTCCGCCAGCGCTTCGCGGAGGATCGCGCGAGAGGGGTCGACTGACGGGCCGGCGGCCCGCAGCGCGCCCGTCACATAGGACACGTACTAAATAATGCGTTCCGGGTGCCCGTCGCGACCGCCAAACATTACAATCGCCTTTCCAAACGAGTCGCAACGGCGTCGTTTCACGCTTAACAGCTTGATCCGAAAGCGCATTTGCCGAGCCGTTCGCGCATGGGGCCGGTGGTAGAATAACCGGCTTATTTTTCGATCTTCCCCTACGGAGAGACCAACGTGCCGTTCATTTCCAATGCCTTCGCGCAAGGCGCCGGTGGCGCCGAATCGAGCCTGATGAGCTTCCTGCCGCTCATCCTGATGTTCGCGGTGCTGTACTTCATCATGATCCGTCCGCAGATGAAGCGCCAGAAGGAACACCGCAACATGCTCGCGGCCATGGCGAAGGGCGACGAAGTCGTCACGAGCGGCGGCCTCGTCGGCAAGGTGACGAAGGTCACCGAAGGCTACATCGGCGTCGAAATCGCCGAAGGCACCGAAATCACCGTGCAGAAGGCTGCGGTCACGACCATTCTGCCGAAGGGCACGATCAAGTCGCTGTAAGGTTTTCACCGAGCGTCCGGCTCCCCGCGCCGTGCCCGCCTGACAGCGCGGGCCGGCCCGGCGCCGGACGCGACGCTTTCACGCCAACCACCCGTTCGGCCCCCTCATGAATCGTTATCCACTCTGGAAATATGTCGTGATGGTCGTGGCGCTCGCCATCGGCCTTCTGTACACATTGCCCAACTTCTTCGGTGAAGCGCCGGCGGTGCAGGTGTCGAGCGGCAAGGCCACGGTCAAGCTCGACTCGACCACGCTGACCCAGGTCGAATCCGCGCTCGCGTCCGCGCAGATCACGCCGGACGACGTCACCTTCGAGAACACGGCGTCCAACGCGAACATCCGCGTGCGCCTGAAGGACACCGATACGCAGCTGCGCGTCAAGGACCTGCTGCAGAAATCGCTGAACACCGACCCGAACGATCCGCAGTACGTCGTCGCACTGAACCTGCAGAGCGCGTCGCCGCGCTGGCTGACCGCGCTGCACGCCCTGCCGATGTATCTCGGCCTCGACCTGCGCGGCGGTGTGCATTTCCTGCTCCAGGTCGACATGACGGGCGCGCTCACCAAGAAGCTCGACTCCGACGCGTCCGACGCCCGTGCGCTGCTGCGTGACAAGAACATCCGCGACGGCGGCGTGAGCCGCGTCGACCAGTCCGTCGTCGTCAACTTCAGCGACGCGCAAACGGCCGAAGACGCCCGCAAGGTGCTCGCCGCGTCGGTCACCGAACTGCAATGGGCGACCCAGCCCGGCGGCGGCGGCACGCAAGTCGTCGGCACGTTCACGCCGGCCGTGCAGAAGGCCGTCGAGGACGCCGCGCTCAAGCAGAACCTGACCACGCTCCACAACCGCGTGAACGAACTCGGCGTGTCCGAGCCGATCCTGCAGCAGCAGGGCAGCGACCGTATCGTCGTCGAACTGCCGGGCGTGCAGGACACCGCGAAGGCGAAGGACATCATCGGCCGCACCGCGACGCTCGAGGCGCGCCTCGCCGATCCGCTCAACACGCACCCGAACCCGAACGACCCCGTGCCGCCGGGCGAGGAGCTGTTCACGCAGGGCAACCAGGCGCCCGTGCTGCTGAAGAAGGAAGTGATCTTCACCGGCGACCGCATCATCGATGCGTCGGCCGGCTTCGACGAACACCAGCGTCCGTCGGTCAACATCCGCCTCGACTCGGCGGGCGGCCGCTCGGTGCGCGCGGTGTCGCGCGAGAACATCGGCAAGCCGATGGCGATGGTGCTGTTCGAGAAGGGCAAGGGCGAAGTGCTGACGGTCGCGACGATCCAGTCCGAACTCGGCGACCGCTTCCAGATCACGGGCCAGCCGACGCCGCAGGCAGCGGCCGACCTCGCGCTGCTGCTGCGCGCCGGTTCGCTCGCCGCACCGATGGACATCATCGAGGAACGCACGATCGGCCCGAGCCTCGGCGCGGACAACATCAAGATGGGCGTCCACTCGGTGATCTGGGGCTTCTGCGCGATCGCCGTGTTCATGATCGCGTACTACATGCTGTTCGGCGTGATCTCGGTGATCGGCCTGTCGGTGAACCTGCTGCTGCTCGTCGCGGTGCTGTCGCTGATGCAGGCGACGCTGACGCTGCCGGGTATCGCGGCCATCGCGCTCGCGCTCGGCATGGCGATCGACTCGAACGTGCTGATCAACGAGCGCGTGCGTGAAGAACTGCGCGCCGGCCAGCCGCCGCAGCTCGCGATCCAGGCCGGTTACGCGCATGCGTGGGCGACGATTCTCGACTCGAACGTCACGACGCTGATCGCCGGCCTCGCGCTGCTCGCGTTCGGCTCGGGCCCGGTTCGCGCATTCGCGATCGTGCACTGCCTCGGCATCCTGACGTCGATGTTCTCCGCGGTGTTCTTCTCGCGCGGGATCGTCAACCTCTGGTACGGCGGCCGCAAGAAGCTGAAGTCGCTCGCGATCGGCCAGGTGTGGAAGCCGGAAGGCGCCACGGCCGGTGCCGCAGGTGCAGCGTTCGGCGCGGCCGACGAATCGACCGACACCGCGCGCGCCGCGAAGCTCGCCGCACCCGCGAAGGGCGACGCACCGCGCGCCGGCAAGCCGCAGCTGCGCAACCGCGCGCAGCAAGGCGTGTCGCCGAAGAAACCGGGCTCGACCCAATAAGGCCCCGGAGACGAAGCCATGGAATTTTTCCGCATCCGTAAAGACATTCCGTTCATGCGGCACGCGCTGGTGTTCAACGTGATCTCGCTGGTCACGTTCCTCGCCGCCGTGTTCTTCCTGTTCCACCGCGGGCTGCACCTGTCCGTCGAATTCACCGGCGGCACGGTGATCGAGGTCCAGTACCAGCAGGCCGCGCAGCTCGAACCCGTGCGCGACACGCTCGGCAAGCTCGGCTATGCCGATGCGCAGGTGCAGAACTTCGGCACGTCGCGCAACGTGCTGATCCGCCTGCAGCTGAAGGAAGGCCTGACGTCCGCGCAGCAGAGCGACCAGGTGATGACCGCGCTGAAGGCGCAAAGCCCCGACGTGACGCTGCAGCGCGTCGAGTTCGTCGGCCCGCAGGTCGGCCGCGAGCTTGCGACCGACGGTCTCCTCGCGCTCGCGTGCGTGGTGATCGGCATCGTGATCTACCTGTCGATCCGCTTCGAATGGAAGTACGCGGTCGCCGGTATCATCGCGAACCTGCACGACGTCGTGATCATTCTCGGCTTCTTCGCGTTCTTCCAGTGGGAGTTCTCGCTGGCGGTGCTCGCGGCGATCCTCGCGGTGCTCGGCTACTCGGTCAACGAGTCGGTCGTCATCTTCGACCGGATCCGCGAAACGTTCCGCCGCGAACGCAAGATGAGCGTGCAGGAAGTGATCAACCACGCGATCACGACCACGATGTCGCGGACGATCATCACGCACACGTCGACCGAAATGATGGTGCTTTCGATGTTCTTCTTCGGCGGCCCGACGCTGCACTACTTCGCGCTCGCGCTGACGGTCGGCATCATGTTCGGCATCTACTCGTCGGTGTTCGTCGCGGGCTCGCTCGCGATGTGGCTCGGCATCAAGCGCGAAGACCTGATCAAGGAAAAGAAGACCGCGCACGATCCGGACGATCCGAACGCGGGCGCGCAGGTTTAAGCGCTGTATCGCTTCGGCTGATACCGGAAGGCCGGTCCCTCGTGGACCGGCCTTTTTTCATGGGCGAGCCGCCGCCCTCCTCGTCCGTCGCGACTGCACGGACCGTCGGCTACAATCGCGTCACCGTCCCGCCCCGCCACCCGCCGAAGCCGCGGTCCTCATGATGCCAGCCACGCGTGTCGTTCATCGCATCGTCGCCTGGAGTACCGGCGCAGCCGCCGCGGCTGCGTTCGTTGCATGCGCATCGGCCGCGCGCGCGCAATCCGCGTCCGCGCCGCCTGCCGTCCCGCCTGCGGCCCCGTCCGCGGCCGCGGCGGCCGCTGCTGCCGCCGCGTCGCAACCGTCACCCTGCCCGCCCGACTGGGAACCGCAGCTCTGCGAACTGAAGGCCGCGGTCGACGTGCTGAAGAAGCAGCACCTGACCGACGTCGACATCGGCGCGCTGCTCGACGCCACCGTGCACGACGGGATCAAGACGCTGCCGCACGCGCGCTTCTTCAACGCGAAGGAGGAGCAGGAACGGCGCGACGACGAGCGCCGCGCGCGCGACGGCACGCCGGGCATCGGCATCGTGTTCGAGACACGGCCCGACGGGCTGCACATCCTCGACGTCATCCCCGACGCGCCCGCCGAACAGGCCGGCGTGCGGCCCGACGATCTCGTCGTCGCGATGAACGACCGGAGCGTCGTCGGCATCGACAGCAGCGAGGTCGTGAAATTCGCGAAGGGCGACGCGGGCGTGCCGCTGAAGCTCACGGTCCGGCGCGGTCCGAACCACGCGACGCTGACCTTCGCGCCGGTCCGCGCGATCGTCCGGCCACACCCGGCGACGACGAAGCGGCTCGCCGGCGACATCCTGTACACGCGGCTGTCGAGCTTTCCGGAGCCCGCGGTCGGCAGCTATATCGACGCGGTGCAGGCCGCGCGCCGCGCGGGGCCGCCGGTGAAAGGCGTGATCCTCGACCTGCGCATCAACGGCGGCGGCGCGCTGAATGCGGCGATCGGCATCACCGCGCTGTTCGCCGGGCGCGACCGTACCGCGATGATCACGCTCGAGCGCGACGGCACGAAGCGCCGCCGCTTCACGACCAACTGGCCCGACTACGAACTGCCGGTCATGCGCGGCCAGGATCCGCTCGCGCCGCTGCAGGCCGACGACTGGTGGCGCACCGTGCCGCTCGTGGTGCTCGTCGACGGACAGAGCGCGTCGGCCGCCGAAGCGACGGCGGCGGCACTGAAGGATCTCGACCGCGCGCGGCTGCTCGGGATGCCGACCTACGGAAAGGGACTCGCGCAGACCGGCGTCGACCTGATCGACGGCACGCGCCTCGCTTTCACGTTCGCGCGCAACCTGCGGCCGAACGGCTGCCCGATGGACGGCTACGGCGTCGTGCCGGACTGGCTCGTGCCGCCGCGCCGCGACTCGGACGTCGACGGCGTGCTGCTGTGGTACCGCGAAGTCGATCTCGCCCGCGCGCCGTATGCGGACCGGGTCGCGCCCGACCCGTTCGCGCAGGTCCGCAAGGCACGGCAGGCACTGCGCGAAGCCCGCGTGCGCGCGAAGATCGATACGGCGAAGAGCGCGGCGCTTCCGCAGCGCGAATTCGGCACGGCAAGTGACTGGCAGCTCCGGCAAGCGCTCGACGCGCTCGCCGGCCGCCCGGTGCAGACCGTCGCTGCACCGGCGCAACTGATGCCGGCGCAGCCGGTATGCGAGCGCGGCGAGCACTGACGTGCCGTCGGACCGACCGCGTCGGCCGCGGTGGTAGATTGAACGCTCCGTCACCTCCGGACCGAAGCCGATGACACACGCCAGACCACGCCGCTCCATCCGCGCATTCCTCGAACATCCGCTCGCCGTGGGAATCGCCTGTGCACTGATCGGCAGCGCCAGCACCTGGATCGTCAACCACGAGATGGCGCGCGCCGACGAGCAGCGCAAGGCCTTCGATGAAGCGTGGGGTCGAGCCGAGCTTTTCGCCGAGAAGCAGGCACGGTACGACGATGTCGCGGCACTCGACGCGCTGGCGGCAGAGATGCCGCAAAACCCGGTGTCGGCGCTCCTCCGGAAGCACTATCGCGCGCTCGGTGCCGATGCGCAACGTGCTCGAGACGACGCACGCGATGCACTGGCCACTCGGCGCCTGCTGCTCTCGAAACCACAGTACGACGCCACTCACCGCTTCATCGAAACGGTATCCGCGACGAACCCGGCCGGCCGGCAGAACATCCCGGCCGATCTCGAAACGCTGCGCGCGACGGCAAAGACGCTGCGCGATACCGACGGCTGATCGACGGCCGCCCTTCCCGATCACCGGAACCCGAACCGCCGCCGCAACACCACCAGCGCCGCGAGGCTCAGCACGGCCGCGAACATCAGGTAGAAGCTCGGCGCGGTCTTCATCCCGGTCGCGCGGATCAGCCATGCGATGATGAACGGCCCGAAGCCGCCGAAGATCGTCACCGCGACGTTATACGCAAGCGACATCCCGGTCGTGCGCGTCTGCACCGGAAACACTTCGGACAGCAGCCCCGGCAGCGCCGCGAAATAGCCGGTCATCAGGAACGCGAGCAGTACCTGCAGCGCGATCAGCGTGCCGAAGCCCGGATGCGCGACGAGATACGCGAACGCCGGATAGATCAGCACGAGAATGCCGACGGCCGGCGCGAGCATCACGCGCACGCGGCCGTAACGATCCGACCAGTGGCCGACGAGCGGCGCGAACGCCATCTGGATCACGCCGACGACGAGGATCGCCGCGAACGCGGCCGACGGCGCGAGGCCGAGCTGCTTCACGCCGTAGGTCGGCATGAACAGCACGAGATAGGTCGCGACGGTGCCGAGCACCACCACGCCCATCGCGGCGACGAGCCGCGCCTTGTGCGACGCGAACGTGTCGCGCAGCGGGCTCGCGGTGCTTTCCGCCGCGAGGAATTCGGGCGTCTCGTCGACCTTCGAGCGGATGTAGTACGCGACGGGCCCGAGCAGCAGTCCGAAAAAGAACGGGATGCGCCAGCCCCACGCGGCCATCTGCTCGGCCGTGAGCTGCGCGTTCAGCACGGTGCCGAAACCCGCCGCGAGCAGCGTCGTGAGCCCCTGGCTCGCGACCTGCCAGCTCGCGAAGAAACCGCGCCGCCCGGGCACATGCTCGGCCAGGAACGCGGTCGCGCTGCCGAATTCGCCGCCGGCCGAAAAGCCCTGCATCAATCGCGCGGCGACGAGGATCAGCGGCGCCGCGACGCCGATCGTCCGGTAGGTCGGCAGTACCGCGATGACCAGCGTGCCGGCCATCATCAGCAGGATCGACAGCGTGAGCGCGGCCTTGCGGCCCGCGCGGTCGGCGTACGCGCCGAGCACGATCGCGCCGAGCGGGCGCATGAAGAACGACACGCCGAACGTGCCGAGCGTGAGCAGCAGCGACACGGTGTCGTTGCCGGCCGGAAAGAACAGCTTCGAGATCGTCACCGCGAAGAAGCCGTAGACGACGAGGTCGAACCATTCGAGCGCGTTGCCGATCGACGCGGCGACCACCGCGCGCCATACGCGCGACGACGAAGCAATGGAGCTGGACTGCGTGACGGCGTGCATCGGCGATCTCCTTGTCGTTGTACGTTCTGTCCGACGCGTCCGTTCTCGCGCCGCGAGCTGTGCGCACGATTATAGGCGCGCAAAAAAAACCGCCGCGCCCCCGAACAACGGGAGCGCGGCGGCTGGCACGCGACGGGCCGGCGAGCGTGACGCGGCGGCCGGCCCGGCCGGGCGCGTTACTGCTGCTTGACGGCTTCGGCCGTGATCAGCAGCTTCGTCTTCATCTTGAAGCCGTACTGCTTGCCGTAGTCGAGGCCGAAATCGTCGCGGCTGAATTCGCCGACCGCGTCGACGCCGCACACTTCACGCTTGAGCATCGGATGCGGCATGCACTTGAACGAATCGATCTTCAGCGTGAGCGGCTTCGTGACGCCGTGCAGCGTCAGGTTGCCGACCACCGACACCGGCTTGTCGCCGTCGAACTTGATGGTGCCCTTGTAGTTCGCCTGCGGGAACTTGGAGACGTCGAAGAACTCGGCCGTCTGCAGGTGCTCGTCGAGCTTCGCGCTGCCCGTCTGGATCGACGCGACGTCGGTCGTCACGTCGACCGTGCCGGTCTTCGCCGCGCGGTCGAGCGTCACGCTGCCGCTCGACTTGTCGAACTTGCCGCGCCAGACCGACAGGCCGCCGAAGTGGTCGGCCTCGAAGCTCGGGTACGTGTGGCTCGGGTCGAACTGGTACGTCGCGCTGTCGGCGAATGCCGAGAACGACAGCGAGGCGGCCAGCGCGCCCGCGGCGATGATCAGATGCTTTTTCAAATGCTTTCTCCTTGGAACAGCGCCGCGCCCTCGCGCGGCATTCGGGGTGATGCGACAGCCCGCCGCTTACTTCGTGGCGACGAGATGGAACTTGATCTGCACTTCGTCGGCGACGATCGACGTGTCCTTCCACTCGCCGGTGCCGACGTTGAACGCCGAACGCTTGATCGGCAGCACGCCGTCGAAGGTCTGCGTCGCGCCGCTCTGCGTGACCGTGACGGGCACGGTGACGGTCTCGGACTTGCCCTTGATCGTCAGCTTGCCGGTCACGTTGTACTTGTTGCCGCCGGCCGGCGCGATCGCCGACGACGCGAAGGTCGCCTGCGGATACGCCTTCGCGTCGAACCAGTCCTTGCCCGTGACCTGCTCGTTGTACATCTTGTCGCCGAGGTCGAAGCTCGCGATGTCGATCGACATTTGCGCGCTGCCCTGCGCCGCCTTCGCGGGGTCGAACTTCACCTGCGCGGAGAACTTCTTGAACGCGCCTTCGGTCGGCACGTTCATCTGCTTCGACACGGCGGACACCTTGCTCTTCGAGAGATCGACGTCGGCATGCGCCGCGGCCGACGCGACAAGTGACGCCGCGGCGAACGCGGTCAGCATGGAGCGGGAGAAAGACACTTTCATGGGATCCTTCATTTGGCGGAGGGAAGCATCCGCGACAGCAGGCCGTCGCGGTCCAACAACTGGTGCTTGAGCGCCGCGAGCACGTGCATGGCGACGAGCGCAAGCAGAATGTAATTCAAGGACACGTGCAGCGTCTTGAAGGTTTCCTTCAGCACCGGATCGGGATCGATCAGGCGCGGCAGCGGCACGATGCCGAGGTAGACGACCGGGATGTTCGACGCCGAGCTGTACAGGTAGCCCGTTACCGGGATCACGATCATCAGCACGTACAGCAGCATGTGCACGCCGTGCGACACCGCGCGCTGCCACGCCGGCGTGTCGCCCGGCAGCGGCGGCGGCACGTGGGTCGCGCGCCACAGCACGCGCACGACGGCCAGTGCGAACACCGTCACGCCGATCCACTTGTGCCACGAGAAGTACTTCAGCTTCGTCGGCGTGAAGCCGGGGATGTCGGTCATGACCCAGCCGAGTGCGAAGCCGCAGACGATCAGCAGCGCGATCAGCCAGTGCAGCGCGATCGCGGTGTGCGCGTAGCGTGCCGGCCCGGCCGGCGGCGATTTCGATGCCATCTTGGATTCCTCAGTTGAGCGAACGGCTGCGCCGGCCCATTCGTCCGACGCTTGTCAAGGCCGCCATGCTACCGCAACCTTTTGCCACGCGCGGACTCTGAGGACACGCGCGCCAGCCGGCTGCCAGGTTTACGCCATGTTACCGACCGGTCACGCGGCAACCGGGCGTTGACACGTCGAAAAAGCCGTTTTGGTAAGATTGGCGCGGGTTCCGGCCCCGTCGACGCGTCTCCCGCCCGTCGCACAACCGCTTTTCCCATGCAACGACACGACCTGATTGCCTGCCACGAATGCGACGCACTGTTGCATAAACCGCACCTCGCGCGCCGCGAAATCGCACGCTGCCCGCGCTGCGACGCGCTGCTCTATCGCGACAGCACCACGCAGATCGAGCGAATCAGCGCGCTGGCGGTCGCGGCGCTCGTCACGTTCATCATCGCGCAGGGGTTCCCGATCCTCGAAATGGACCTGAACGGCACCCGCGTGCAGACGACGCTGATCGGCGCGATCGACGCGCTGTGGCATCAGGAAATGGAGATCGTCGGCGTGATGGTGTTCTGTTCGACCGTGCTGTTCCCGCTCGTCGAGATGGCCGCGCTGCTTTACGTGCTGCTGCCGATCCGGCGTGGCGTCGTGCCGCCGGGCCTGAACTTCGTGCTGCGCATGATCCAGTTCGTGCGGCCGTGGGGGATGATCGAGGTGTTCATGCTCGGGATCCTCGTGACGATCGTGAAGATGGTGAGCCTCGCGCGCGTCGTGCCCGACGCGGCGCTGTTCGCGTTCGCCGCACTCACGCTGATGACCGCCGTCGTGCTGATGTTCGATCCGCGCACGCTGTGGGACATGGCCGACGACCTGCGCGCCGGGCGCTCGCCCGTGCGGCCCGACAACGCCCCGCCGCGACCGGAAGCCCCCCGCCGATGACGACGCCGACCGCCGCCCGCGAGGGCTATGCCAGCTGCCACGCATGCGGGCTCGTGCAGACGATCGACCATCCGCACGCGCATTGCGCCCGCTGCGGCAGCGCGCTGCACATCCGCAAGCCGAACAGCATCATGCGTACGTGGGCGCTGCTGATCGCGGCCGCGATCCTCTATATCCCGGCGAACCTGCTGCCGATCCTGCACACGTCGTCGATCGTCGGCTCGCAGGAAGACACGATCATGAGCGGCGTCATCTATTTCTGGACGTCCGGCGACTGGCCGCTCGCGGTCGTCGTGTTCGTCGCCAGCATCCTCGTGCCGATGCTCAAGCTCGGCGTGCTGACGATCCTCGTCACCAGCGCGCAGCGGCGCGCCACGTGGCGGCCGCTGCAGCGCACGCGCCTGTTCCGGATCGTCGAGCGGATCGGCCGCTGGTCGATGCTCGACATCTTCGTCGTGACGCTCACCGTCGCGCTCGTCCATTTCCGTTCGCTCGCCGTCATCACGGCCGGCCCCGGCGCGCTCGCGTTCGGCTCGGTCGTGATCCTGACGATGCTCGCGTCGATGCAGTTCGATCCCCGCCTGATCTGGGATCCAGTCGAAACCTCAGGGAAACACCATGAATAGTCCGCAAGGCCCGCAGCACGATGCGTCCCGGCCGCCCGATCCCGCGATCTCGACGAAAAGCGGCTGGCTGCCGTCGCTCGTCTGGCTCGTGCCGCTGATCGCCGCGCTGATCGGCATCGGCCTCGTGATCAAGTCCGTGCGCGAGCGCGGCCCGGAAATCTCGATCAGCTTCCACAGCGCGGAAGGGCTCGAGCCGGGCAAGACGCAGGTCAGGTACAAGGACGTCGAGATCGGCACGGTCAAGACGATCAAGCTGTCGAAAGACCTGTCGCGCGTGCTGGTGCAGGTGCAGCTGAAGAAGGAAGCCGAGGACTTCGCGATCAAGGGCTCGCGCTTCTGGATCGTGCGTCCGCGCATCGGCGCGACGGGCGTGTCGGGGCTCGGCACGCTGCTGTCGGGCGCGTACATCGGCGTCGATGCCGGCCACGGGCAGGACACGCAGACCGACTTCACCGGCCTCGAGACGCCGCCGCCCGTGACCGGCGACCAGAAGGGCACGCAGTACGTGCTGCGCGGCGATTCGCTCGGCTCGGTCGACATCGGCTCGCCCGTCTACTACCGCCGCGTGCAGGTCGGCCAGGTGGTCGGCTTCTCGCTCGACAAGGACGGCACCGGCGTCACGTTCAACGTGTTCGTCAATGCGCCGTACAACCAGTACGTCGGCGTGAACTCGCGCTGGTGGCAGGCGAGCGGCGTCGACCTGCGGCTCGATTCGAGCGGCCTGAAGCTGAATACGCAGTCGCTCGCGACGGTGATCCTCGGCGGCATCGCGTTCCAGACGCCGCCGAACCAGGACAGCGGCGCGACGGCGCCGAACAACACGACCTTCCGCCTCGGCTCCGACGAGGCCGACGCGATGCGCGATCCGGACGGCCAGCCGCTGCAGGTCGTGATGAACTTCAACCAGTCGCTGCGCGGGCTCGCGGTCGGCGCGCCGGTCGACTTCCGCGGCATCGTGCTCGGCGAAGTCACGAACATCGGCATCGACTTCGATCCGAAGACCAAGAACTTCCTGATGCCGGTGACGATGAACGTATATCCGGAGCGGCTCGGACCGCGCTTCCGCGAAACGATCGAAAGCAAGGGCGAACCGGCCCGCCGCGAGATCGTCGAGCGCCTGGTCCAGCACGGGCTGCGCGGCCAGCTGCGCACGGGCAACCTGCTGACGAGCCAGCTGTACGTCGCGCTCGACTTCTTCCCGAAGGCGCCGGCCGTGAAGATCGACACAGCGCGCCAGCCGCTCGAGCTGCCGACAGTGCCGAACACGCTCGACGAACTGCAGCTGCAGGTCGCCGACATCGCGAAGAAGCTCGACAAGGTGCCGTTCGACCAGATCGGTGCGAACCTGAACAGCGCGCTGTCGAATGCCGACAAGCTGTTCAAGCAGCTCGACACGCAGGTCGCGCCGGAAGCGCGCGACACGCTGTCGGCCGCGCGGCAGACCTTCTCGACCGCCGAGGTGACGCTGCAGCAGGATTCGCCGCTGCAGTCCGACGTGCGCGGTGCGCTGAAGGAACTCACGCGCACGCTGCAATCGCTGAACGCGCTCGCCGACTATCTGGAGCGCCATCCCGAATCGCTGCTCAAGGGCAAATCAGGAGATCGATAATGACGACGACACGCGTGAACGTCCTCGCGAGCGGCGCGGCGGCAGTGTTCGCCGCACTCGCGCTCGCCGCGTGCAGCTCGCCGCCCGCGCGGTTCTATACGCTGAGCCCGGCCGACGCCGCGGCGCCCGTGCGCACTGCACCCGCCAACCCGCCGTTCCTGATCGAGGTGCCGTCCGTCGGCGTGCCCGAACAGGTCGCGAAGAACCAGCTCGTCGTGCAGAAGAACGCCGCGCAGGTCGACGTGCTCGAGCAGGAACGCTGGGCCGCGCCGCCCGCCGACGAGATTCGCCGCGCGCTGTCCGACGACCTCGCCGCACAGCTCGGCACGATCGACGTCGCGAATTCCGCGTATCCGGCCGGCGTGCCCGTCTATCGGATCAGCGTGAACGTGCAGCGCTTCGAGTCGTGGCCCGGCAAGCGTGCGGCGATCGATGCGGTGTGGAGCGTGCGCGCGGTCGGCACGCAGGCACTGATGACCTGCCGCACGAGCGTCGCGGAACCGGTCGCCGACGGCTACGACGCGCTCGTCGCCGGTCACCGGCGCGCGCTCGACGTGATTGCATCGCAGGCCGCGTCCGGCGTGCGCGCGCTCGCCGCGCGGCGCGGCTCGACGGCTGCCTCGACCCCGTCGACGACCGCGTCCGGCAAGGCAGCGGCCGCCGCGCCCGTCATACCCTGCCCGGCCAATCCGACGCCCGGCGGCGACGCGAGCGCGAGCGTCAAGTCCGGCGCGTAAGCGCGGCGCGCGGCCGGCGTCCGGTGCCTGCGCGCCCGCGACCGGATTCGGCACGCGCCGCCCGATAGTCCTCGTCGGCATCGATCCGCGTGCGCGCGCCGCCGCGCACGCGAACCCGCCGCCCTCGTCGCCACGGCCGACGCAGCACGGCATCCATCGGCCGGACGGCCGCTTTGCAGTGTTTGTCAAAATCCGCCGGAACCGGCGCCATGCAATGCGGTCGGCTTGCGTTTTCGCGCCCGATTGACGATCCTACGCACTTTCCGGCGCGTGCCGCGTGCCGCCTGTCGCGCGCGCCAGCCGGCGGCGATCCGCCCGTTGTGTCCGGTCCGGCCGCCGCGTCTCCCGGGGCTCGCACGCGTGTTCGCGTGCACCGCATCGGGGCAGCCGCATCGCGGGTCGCCGCGCATCGTCCGGCATCCCGACCAGCTTCACCGTTCTCGCCGGCGCCGCGCCGTCTGTTCCCGGCCGGCATCCCGAACCCGCCCGTCCAGGGCTATCGCTATTCCGTTTATGTTTCATTCCCTGACGACCCTGATCAAGAAGTGGCGCGCGTCGCGCAATGCGGGCCACCAGCTCGATGCGCTGCTCGCGCATGCCGACGCGGACGCGCCGTACGCCGAGCGCAGCGAATGGCTGATCGAGCTCGCGCACTGGCTGCGCCGCAACGGCGCGATGCAGGCCGCGCACGACACGCCGGCCGCACGCGATGCCGACGCACGCGCGTATCCGGCGCACGCGCGGCTGCGCTACCTGTTCCACGTGCTCGACCGCAACCCGGCATGGAAATCGCACGCGGCGCGCATCCTGCGCGGGATCCTGCGCGAATGCGACGGCATCTCGCTGCTGTGCGACGCGGGGATGCCCGTGCATTCCGGTTTCTTCGGCGCGCTGTTCGAGCGCATCGACTCGTCGCTGATCCCGCCGGCGCCGAACCGCCGCGAGCTGACGGCGCTGTTCACGCTGATGTTCCCGACGCCGGAAGACGCGCAATGGATCGACGCACTGCCCGACGACCTGCTCGCCCGCCTCGCCGAGCTGATCTCGTTCGACGTCACCGACGAAGAACGCCACGAGCCCGGCTCGTTCTCGCGCGACCTGCTGGCCGCGCTGCACAACCTGACCTGCCAGATCAGCTCGACCGGCCTGTCGCAGACGGTGCGCAGCCGCCTGTCCGACGACGACGCGCGCAAGCCGCTCGAAACGCAGCCGTTCTACCGCCTCACGCGTGCGATGCTCGCGGTCGAGACCGCCCACGCGGCCGTCGAGGACGGCGGCGACCCGAGCAAGCTGCTGCACGAAGTGAATTACCTGCGCGTGCTGCTCGACGAATGCCGGATCGCGGTCGACGACGTGTTCGCGCACCTGTACCGCAACGGCGTGTCGGTCGACATCGTGTTCCAGGTCGAACGGATGCGCATGCGCATCCTGCGCGCGGAACTGCTGCTCAACGCGTGGATGGCACGCGACGACCTGCGCGGGATGGCGCGCCTGACGGCCGAACTCGTCGACGCGAACCAGAACAGCCAGAGCGTGTCGCACCTCGTGCGCAGCAACTTCTCGCTGTTCGCGCGCAAGCTCGTCGAGACCAACGCGGACACCGGCGAGCACTACATCTCGCGCGGCCGCGCCGAGTACCTGAAGATGCTGCGGATGGCCGCGGGCGGCGGGCTCGTCACCGTCGTGACCGTGTGCGTGAAGTTCGCGATCACGGGCGCGCACCTGCAGTCGATGCTCGAAGGGCTGCTCGCGGGCGTCAACTACGCGGCGAGCTTCATGCTGATGCACTTCCTGCACTTCACGCTCGCGACCAAGCAGCCCGCGATGACCGCGCCGACGCTCGCGCGCGAGCTCGACGACACCGGTCACGAGGAAGGCGTGAAGGCGTTCGTCGCGTCGGTGATCGCGCTGATCCGCACACAGGCCGCGGCGATCTCCGGCAACGTGCTCGTCGTGCTGCCCGTCTGTCTGCTCGTGCAGCTGTTCGCGGGCAACCTGCTGCACGCGAACCTGATCTCGCCGGAAAAGGCGCATGCGACGCTGCATTCGTTCTCGCTGCTGGGCCCGACCCCGTTCTATGCGGCGCTCACGGGCGTGCTGCTGTGGGCGTCGAGCCTGCTCGCGGGCTGGGCCGACAACTGGTTCGTGCTGCACCGGGTCGGCGACGCGCTCACGTACAACCGCCGGCTGCGGCTCACGCTCGGCGCGCCGGGCGCCGCGAAACTCGCGCACTTCTGCCGCTCGAACGTCGCGGGCGTGGTCGCCAACGTCGGCCTCGGCCTGATGCTCGGCCTGATCCCCGCGATCGTCACCGTGTTCCTGTTCCCGTTCGAGGTGCGGCACGTGACGCTGTCGGCCGGCTCGATCGGAATCGCGCTCGGCGTGCTCGGCAAGGGCGCGCTGAGCACGCCCGAACTCTGGTGGGCCGGCGCCGGCGTGCTGAGCATGGCGATCCTCAACGTGCTCGTGAGCTTCGCGCTCGCGTTCACGATGGCCGTGCGCTCGCGCAGCTTGCGCCGCACCAAGGTGCGCGCGCTGGTCGGCGCGATCGTCCGCACGGTGCTCGCGAAGCCGTCCGCGCTGTTCTGGCCGGCCGGCGGAACTGCCGCGCGCGCCGGCCAGACGGGCTCGCACTGAGCGTTCGACGGCGGCGCGCCCGCCCGGGCGGGCGCCGCCGCGCGGCCCGGCGGGCCGCCCGTCACGGCCGGCCGACCCGCGCCGGCGTCCCGAATCCGACGCAACGCCGGCCCCGGGCGCCCGCGCCGCGTACAATAGTGGACTTTTGCACGTCCTCATCCGCCTTATGTCCTCGCCCACCCTGTACGAATTCTTCGCTCCCTGCCCGCGCGGCCTCGAAGCGGCGCTTGCCGCCGAGCTGGCCGAAATCGCCGGCCGCCATCTGGACGGCGCGCCGTTCACTGCGGGCGCGCAGGTGCCGGGCGGCGTCCATTTCCGCGGCGGCTGGGCCGCCGGCATGGCCGCGAACCTCCATTCGCGAATCGCGAGCCGGATCCTGCTGAAGATCGCGCACCGCCCGTACCGCAACGAACAGGACGTCTACGCGCTCGCGCTCGAGCAGCCGTGGGAACGCTGGTTCGCGTCGACGCAGACGCTGCGCGTCGACATCACCGCGATCAAGTCGCCGCTGAAGAGCCTCGAGTTCGCGACGCTGCGCGTGAAGGACGCGATCTGCGACCGGATGCGCGACAAGACCGGTTCGCGCCCGAGCATCGACACCGGCGCGCCGGACGTGCGCGTGTTCGCGTTCCTGACGGCCACCGAGTGCACGCTGTACCTCGATACGTCGGGCGAGCCGCTGTTCAAGCGCGGCTGGCGCCTCGACAAGGGCGCGGCGCCGCTGCGCGAGAACCTCGCGGCCGGCATCCTGCGCCTGACGGGCTGGACGCCCGGCACCGCGCTGTACGACCCGATGTGCGGCAGCGGCACGTTCCTCGCGGAAGCCGCGCAGATCGCACTCGGCGTCGCGCCGGGCGTCGAGCGCCGCTTCGGCTTCGAGAAGCTCAAGCAGTACGACATCACCGCATGGCAGGGCCTGAAGGTCGCGGCGCTCGACGCGAAACGCGCGGCGCGCGGCAAGCGCGATTCGCTCGGCGTGTACGGCAGCGACATCTCGGGCGACATGCTCGAGAAGGCGCGCGCGAACCTCGAGCGCGCGGGCGTGCCGTCGGTGTGGCTCAAGCAGGTCGACGCGCGCGGCATGACGCCGCCGTGCGACGGCCCGGGCATCATCCTCGCGAACCCGCCGTACGGCGAGCGGATCGAGGTGCGCGGCCGCAGCGCGCGCGGCGAGGTGCGCGAGACGGGCCGCAACCGCGGCAACGACGACGCATTCCGCCGCACGCACACCGACGCGCCGGACAGCGAGTTCTTCAACGCGCTCGGCGATGCGCTCAAGCAGCGCTTCACCGGCTGGCAGGCGTTCCTGCTGACGTCGGACCGCTCGCTGCCGGGCCAGCTGCGCCTGCGCGAATCGGCGAAGACGCCGCTGTTCAACGGCGCGCTCGAATGCCGGCTGTTCCGCTTCGACCTGATCGCCGGCAGCGTGAAGGCACGCCCGGCCACGCCGGAAGGCGACGCCTGATACGCGAGGCGGCGGCTGCGGCCGCCTGCTGACACCCTGACGATGCCCGGCCAATCGGCCGGGCATTTTTCTTTCCGCCGCACCCAGGCGAGCGGCGCCACGCGCGCCACCGAGGTTCCGCGCGGTCGTTGCGGGAGCGAAGCCGCCATTTGTCAGCGTCATTTGTCAGCGTCGCCACGACTACTGACAGCACGCTGTCAGCAGCCCCCGGTCACACTGCAATCCCGGCGCAATGCAAGGCTGGTTTCCATCAAGAACCCGAACAACACGGAGCTCGTCATGACGTCCGCAACTGCAACCGACACCGCAACCCTGGAACGCGCGATCGCGTGGTTCGACATCCCGTCCCTCGATTTCGACCGGGCGATCCGTTTCTACGAAACCGTGCTGCAGACGACGCTGCAGCGCGAAGTCATCGGCGGCGTGCCGATGGCCATGTTCGATCACGAAGCGTCGAGCACGGGCGGCAGCATCGTGTTCGATCCGCAGCAGATGAAGCCGAGCGCGAACGGCGTGCTCGTCTACCTGAACGCCGGCGAGTCGGTCGTCGCGGCACTCGAACGCGCGAAGCGCGCGGGCGGCGTCGTGCAGGGTTCGGTCGTCGAGTTGCCGAACAACTACGGCTACATCGGCTACCTGATCGACACCGAAGGCAACCGCGTCGGCCTGCACGCGCCGAAATGCCACTGAGCGCGTCCACGCTCCGGCGGGCGCGGCGCTATCATCGCGAAGTCCCCGTAGCCGTTGGAGTCGAGGTGCAGCCATGACGCGCCGTGCCGACCGCCTGTTCCAGATCGCCGAGCTGCTGCGCGGGCGACGTCTCACGACCGCGCAGCAACTCGCCGACTGGCTGTCGGTGTCGCCGCGCACGGTCTATCGCGACGTGCGCGACCTGCAGCTGTCGGGCGTGCCGATCGAAGGCGAAGCCGGCATCGGCTACCGGCTGAACCGCAACGCCAGCCTGCCGCCGCTCACGTTCACGGCCGAGGAGCTCGCGGCGCTCTCGGCCGGCGCGCGCATGCTCGAGACCTGGGGCGGCGCGCGCTTCGCGGGCGGCGCGCGTTCGGCGCTCGCGAAGATCGCGTCGGCGATGCCGGCCGACAAGCGCACCGCGCTCGATCGCCTGCCGGTGTTCGCGCCGTCGTTCCACATCGACGAGACGTTCTGCGCGAAGGTCGACGCGATCCACCAGGCGGTCGACACGCATCACGTCGTCAGCTTCGACTACCGCGACCGGCTCGGCGCGCACACGAAGCGCCGCGTGTGGCCGCTCGGGCTCGTCTACTGGGGCGGACGCTGGACGATCGGCGCATGGTGCGAGCTCCGCGACGACTTCCGCACCTTCGACATCGCGCGGATGGGTGATATCTCCGTGCACGAGCAGTTTCCGGACATGGAAGGCCGGCGGATCGCCGACTACATGCGGATCGCGGAAGCGCCGATGCGCTGAGGCGGGGAGAGCCGCCGCCCGCTGAATGCCGCGCCGCGGTTCGGCGGTTCGGCTACCTGGTTGTCCGGCGGTCTGTCTGGCTGTCCGGCCGCCCGACTGTCAGGCCACCTCGCCGCCATTCGCACGCCGGGGCGTCCGCGCCCCGGTCGCACCCGTCACTCGCCGAACACCACCGACCGCTTCGGCCGCTCGTCGACGTGCAGCGAAAACACGTCCGGGCGCGCATAGTGCCCGACCACATCGAAGTCGTAACGCGCGCGCACGAGTTCGTCGGTATCGATACGCGCGGTCACGAGCCCGGCCTCGCCGATCAGCGGCTCGGTCAGCAGGTCGCCGAGCGGCCCGACGATCACGCTGCCGCCGCGGATCAGCGGCCGCTCCGGATCCCAGCCCGGCACGTCGATGCCGAGCGCGCGCGGCGACGGCTGCACTTGGCAGGCGCTCACGACGAAGCAGCGTCCCTCGTGCGCGATGTGCCGCATCGAGCTTTGCCACAGGTCGCGCTCGTCGACGGTCGGCGCACACCAGATCTGCACGCCTTTCGCATACATCGCGCAGCGCAGCAGCGGCATGTGGTTCTCCCAGCAGATCACGGCGCCCGCGCGGCCCGCGGCCGTGTCGACCACCGGCAGCGTCGAGCCGTCGCCCTGCCCCCAGATCAGCCGTTCGGTGCCGGTCGGCATCAGCTTGCGGTGCTTCGCGACGAGCCCGTCGCGCGGATCGAAGAACAGCGCCGTGCAGTACAGCGTGCTGCCGCCGCGCTCGATCACACCGACCACGAGGCTCGCGCCCGTGCGCTGCGAGAGCGCGGCCAGTTCGTCGGTTTCGGGGCCCGGCACGTCGATCGCCTGCGCGGCGTAGCGCGCATACGCGTCGCGGCCCTCGGGCAGCCGGTAGCCGAGCCGCGTGCCGAAGATCTCGCCTTTCGGATAGCCGCCGAGCACGGCTTCGGGCAGCACGACGAGCGACGCGCCGCTGTCGCGGATCGCGGTTTCGTAGCCGAGGATCGTGTCGAGCGTGGCGCGCGTGCCGGCGGGCGATGCGCCGATCTGCAGCGCGGCGATGACTGAGGTGGACATGACGACGTCTCCGGTGAATGGGGTGACGCCATCTTTATCGATATCATTTCATCGATCAAATCGATACAACGATAACTGACATGAATACGGATGATATCGCCGGGCTCGACCTGAACCTGCTGAAGGTGTTCGAGGCGCTGTACGAGGAAGGCGGCGCGAGCCGCGCGGCGCTGCGGCTCGGCCTCACGCAGTCGGCCGTCAGCGCGGCGCTCGCGCGGCTGCGCGTGATCTACGCCGACCCGCTGTTCGTGCGCACTGGCCGCGGGCTCGCGCCGACGCCGCGCGCGGACGAGCTCAAGCCGATCCTGTCCGACGCGCTCGACCGCTGCCGCGCGAGCCTCGCGATCGCGGCCGACGACGGCGAGCGGGTCGGCCGCACGATCTCGATCGGGCTGTCGGACGACTTCGAGATCGCGCTCGGCCGCGCGCTGATCGACGCGGTCGCGCGGGAAGCCGCGGGCATCCGGCTGATCTTCCGGCAGACCCACAGCGGCATCGCGGGCGACGCGCTGCTGCGGCACGGCGTCGATCTCGCGATCGCGTCGGGCGGGTTCTCGGCGAACGGGCTCAGCCGGCGCGCGGTCGCGACGGGCGGCTACGCATGCCTGATCGATCCGGCCGGCCGGGCGCGCGCGCCGCGCACGCTCGCGCTCGCCGATTTCCTGCGGCGCGATCACCTGCTCGTGTCGTCGGGCGGCGTGATCGGGATCGTCGACGAAGCGCTGGCCGCGCTCGGCCACAAGCGGCGCGTGGCGGCGTCGACCACGCATTTCGCGGCGCTGCCGTACCTGCTCGCCGGCTCCGACGCGGTGGCGACGATACCGGCGCACGCGGCCCGCGCGATCGCGCAGTCGACGTCGCTGCGCGCGCTCGCATGCCCGGTCGAGCTGCCGCGCTACCCGGTGGAAATCGGCTGGCGCACGAGCACGCAGCGCGACCCGGCGATCGTGCGCGTGCGGGACTCGATCGCCGCCTGCGTCGCGACGATCGTCGCGCCATAAAAGGGCGCGATGCGGCGTGCACCGGCGAGGCGAGCGCGAGAGCACGGGGTCGGATTCGTCTAACGTAATGGCCGGCAGCGTCCGGGCGCAACCGGTAAAATGCCGATCCATGAAACCCGAAATCTGGACCCCGCATGTGACCGTCGCGGCGCTCGTCGAGCGCGCCGGTCGCTTTCTCGTGATCGAGGAAGAAACCTCGACGGGCCTGCGCATCAACCAGCCGGCCGGCCATCTCGAGGCCGGCGAGACGCTCGCCGACGCCGTGATCCGCGAGACGCTCGAGGAAACCGCGCATCCGTTCGTCCCCGATGCGCTCGTCGGCGTCTATCTCGCGCACTACGACCGCCCCGGCAGCGCCGGCGCGACCTACCTGCGCTTCACGTTCTGCGGCACGGCCGGCGAGCCGCTGCCGGGCCACGTGCTCGACGACGGCATCGTCCGCACGCTGTGGATGAGCGCCGACGAACTGCGCGCGTGCAGCGAGCGTCACCGCTCGCCCGCGGTGATGCGCTGCGTCGACGACTATCTGGCCGGGCGGCGCATTCCGCTCGATTTCGTGCACACGCATTCGGTCGCGCCGCGCCCGGACGCATTCGACCGTCAGGCGGTAAACAAATGAGCAAGCGCCGTGTAGTAGTGGGCATGTCGGGCGGCGTCGATTCGTCGGTGACCGCGTGGCTGCTGAAGGAACAGGGATACGACGTGGTCGGCCTGTTCATGAAGAACTGGGAAGACGACGACGACGGCGAATACTGCTCGACGCGCCAGGACTGGATCGACGTGGTGTCGGTGGCCGACCTGATCGGCATCGACGTGGAAGCCGTGAACTTCGCGGCCGAATACAAGGACCGCGTGTTCGCCGAATTCCTGCGCGAATATTCGGCCGGCCGCACGCCGAACCCGGACGTGCTGTGCAACGCCGAGATCAAGTTCAAGGCGTTCCTCGACCACGCGATGTCGCTCGACGCGGAAATGATCGCGACCGGCCACTACGCGCGCGTGCGCGAGCGCGACGGCCGCTTCGAACTACTGAAGGCATTCGATCATACGAAAGACCAGTCGTACTTCCTGCACCGGCTGAACCAGGCGCAACTGTCGAAGACGATGTTCCCGCTCGGCGAGATCCCGAAGACGAAGGTGCGCGAGATCGCCGCGCAGATCGGCCTGCCGAACGCGAAGAAGAAGGACTCGACCGGCATCTGCTTCATCGGCGAACGGCCGTTCCGCGACTTCCTGAACCGCTATCTTCCGACGAAACCCGGTCCGATGAAGACGCCGGACGGCAAGGTGGTCGGCGAGCACATCGGCCTCGCGTTCTACACGTTCGGCCAGCGCAAGGGCATCGGCCTCGGCGGCAGCAAGAGCGGCAGCGGCGAGCCGTGGTTCGTCGCGGCGAAGGACATCGCGTCGAACACGCTGTACGTCGTGCAGGGCCACGACCATCCGTGGCTGCTGTCGCGCGAGCTCGTCGCCGGCAACGTGAGCTGGGTCGCGGGCGAACCGCCGGCCGACGGCTTCGCGTGCGGCGCGAAGACGCGCTACCGGCAGGCCGATGCGGCATGCGCGTTCGGCGCCGCCGCACCCGGCCCGGCCGGCGAAGCCCGCTTCTCGCTCGCCTTCGACGACGCGCAATGGGCGGTCACGCCCGGCCAGTCGGCCGTGCTGTACGACGGCGAGATCTGCCTCGGCGGCGGCATCATCGAGTTCGCGGCCACCGGCCAGCCCGGCCAGACGGCGCCGGCACCGGCGGCAGCCCGCGCGGGTGCGCTCGCCGAAGCACGCTGACATCCATTCGGTTTAGACTTGCGGCACGCCGCGCCCGGCGGAACACGATTCCGCCGCGGCCGGTGCGCCGCCGCGCAGCGTACGCATGGCGGCATTTCAAGATGCAGGGTCTATTCATGTATGGAACGCACATGCGTTGCCACGAGAACGGCCGCTCGCGAGGCGCGCGACGCCGCGAATACTGACGTATTCGCAAGGAGCGCAACGCGGCGAGCGGCCGTTCTCGTGGCAACCCCAAATTAAGAAATTCAAGTCACGGGAATGCCCGAAATCGCCCGCATGGCGGCGTCGCTCGTCACTTGTTTGGCTCGGCCAAACGGCGCTCCTCGCTCCTTGCCCTGCGCGCGCTTTCGGGCATTCGCATGCGCGTTCCATACATGAATAGACCCTAGGAGTCCCCATGCTTTCCAGACGCTACCTCGCGATGTGGTGTGCCGTCCTGCTGCTCGTTGCCGCGGCCGCGCTCGCGTCGATCCACGTGCTTTCCTGGCTGTGGATCATCATCCCCGTCGCCCTCGTCGCCGTCGGCCTGTACGACCTGAACCAGGACCGTCACGCGATCCTGCGCAACTACCCGCTCTGGGGCCATTTCCGCTTCCTGTTCGAGTTCATCCGGCCTGAAATCCGCCAGTACTTCGTCGAGGACGACACCGACGAGAAACCGTTCTCGCGCGCGCAGCGCAGCCTCGTCTACCAGCGCGCGAAGAACGTCGCCGACAACCGCCCGTACGGCACCGAACTGAACGTGAAGTCCGTCGCGCACGAATGGATCAGCCACTCGCTCGCGCCGACGAAGCTGCCGAACCACGACTTCCGCATCCGGGTCGGCGCGAACCGCGCGCAGCCGTACGACATCTCGATCTTCAACATCTCGGCGATGAGCTTCGGCTCGCTGTCCGCGAACGCGATCCGCTCGCTGAACCTCGGCGCGAAGAAAGGCGGGTTCGCGCACGACACCGGCGAAGGCTCGCTGTCGAAGTACCATCGCGAAAACGGCGGCGACATCATCTGGGAAATCGCGTCCGGCTACTTCGGCTGCCGCAATGAGGACGGCACGTTCAACCCGGACAAGTTCGCGAAGCAGGCCGCCGATCCGCAGGTCAAGATGATCGAGATCAAGCTGTCGCAAGGCGCGAAGCCGGGCCACGGCGGCGTGCTGCCGGCCGCGAAGATCACGCCCGAGATCGCCGAGACGCGCGGCGTGCCGATGGGCAAGGACTGCATCTCGCCCGCGACGCACTCGCAATTCTCGACGCCGCGCGGGCTGCTCGAATTCGTCGAACGGCTGCGCACGCTGTCGGGCGGCAAGCCGACCGGCTTCAAGCTGTGCATCGGCCATCCGTGGGAATTCTTCGGGATCGCGAAGGCGATGCTCGAGACGGGCATCGTGCCCGACTTCATCGTCGTCGACGGCGCGGAAGGCGGCACCGGCGCGGCGCCGCTCGAATTCACCGACCATGTCGGCGTGCCGCTGCAGGAGGGCCTGCTGCTGGTGCACAACACGCTCGTCGGGATCGGCGTGCGCGATCGCGTGAAGATCGGCGCGAGCGGCAAGATCATCAGCGCGTTCGACATCGCACGCACGCTCGCGATCGGCGCGGACTGGGTGAACTCGGCACGCGGCTTCATGTTCGCGGTCGGCTGCATCCAGGCGCAGCACTGCCACACCGACCGCTGCCCGACCGGCGTCGCCACGCAGGACCCGGTGCGCCAGCGCGCCCTCGTCGTGCCCGACAAGGCCGAGCGCGTGTTCAACTTCCACCGCAATACGCTGCACGCACTGCAGGAACTCGTGCAGGCGGCCGGCCTCGGCCATCCGTCCGAGCTGCGCGCGCATCACATCGTGCAGCGCGTCGCGCCGCACGAGGTGCGGCTGATGTCGCAGCTGCTGAAGTACCTGAAGCCCGGCGCGCTGCTCGACGGCCAGACCTGCGGCTATACGCTGTACGACAAGTGGTGGCCGATCGCGCGCAGCGATTCGTTCGTGCTCGGCGAAACCGTTTACACGTCGATCGAGTAACGCGCGAGCGCCCGCCGCCGGGCGGCTCGCCAAAGAGAAAAGCGCCCCGCGGGGCGCTTTTCTCTTGTCTGCCCGATCCGCGGGCGGCGGCAGGTCAGCCTTGCGGCAGCGTGTCGACGAACGTCTGCCGCTGCGACAGCTTCACGAAATGCTTGTCGAGATTCGGATGGCGGTCGCGCCAGTTGAGTTCGGACATCCGGAAGTCGAGGTAGCCGAGCGCGCAGCCGAGTGCGATGTCGGCGAGCGTGTAATGATTACCGACGCACCACGTCTTGCCGCCGAGGCCCTGCGACATCGCGACGAGCGCGTCGTCGATCTTGCGCTGCTGGCGCGCGATCCAGCTCGCGCTGCGCTGCGCTTCGTCGCGCAGCGTGTGTTCGAGACGGATCGCCACGGCCGCGTCGAGCACGCCGTCGCCCAGCGCTTCCCAGCACCGCACTTCGAGCCGCTCGCGTCCCGACGGCGGAATCAGCTTGCCGACCGGCGACAGCGTGTCGACGTATTCGCAGATCACGCGGGAATCGAACACCGCGGCACCATCCTCCATCACGAGACACGGGACCTTGCCGAGCGGATTCGATGCATGAATGTCCGTCTCCGGCGCCCATACGTTCTCGAGCTCCAGCTTGTAGTCGATCTTCTTTTCAGCAAGCACGATCCGCGCCTTGCGGACGTACGGGCTGCTGAGCGAACCGATTAATTTCATCATCTGCCTTTTCAAGGGAACTGCCGAGAGTATACGTTGTCGCCGATCATAACCGGCCGGCGCGGCCCGATAGAAAATCGCCCGTCCGGCCTGTGGATGGTTTGCAACAGCCGCCGCCGAGCCCCGTCCGGCGCGGCTTGCGGCCGTGTCTCTCACGCGCCGCGTCCGGCGGCGCTACAATCGCACGATGAATGCGCCCCTCGATACCGCCATCGCCGTCGACGTCTACCGCCAGCGCCGTGAACGCGTGCTTGCCACACTGCGCGCCGCCGGCGGCGGCGTCGCCATCGTTCCCACCGCGCCGGAAATGCTGCGCAACCGCGATACGGCCTTTCCGTACCGGCATGACAGCTACTTCCACTACCTGACGGGCTTCACCGAGCCGGACGCCGTGCTCGTGCTGAACGCGGCCGGGTCGCACGGCGCGCCGGAATCGATCCTGTTCTGCCGCGCGAAGAATGCCGACCGCGAGATCTGGGAAGGTTTCCATTACGGGCCCGAGGCCGCGCGCGATGCGTTCGGCTTCGACGCGGCCTACGCGGTCGACGTGATCGACACCGAAATGCCGCGCCTGCTCGCCGATGCGGGCACCGTGCACTACCGGTTCGGCGCGTCGGCCGAGTTCGACCGCCAGCTCGCCGGCTGGATCGATGCGGTGCGCGCGCAGGCGCGCAGCGGCGTCGCCGCACCGGACGCGCTGCTCGACCTCACGCCCCTGCTCGACGACATGCGGCTCGTGAAGGACGAACACGAACTCGCGATCATGATGCGCGCCGCACACATCTCCGCGCTCGCGCACCGTCGCGCGATGCAGGTGTGCCGCCCGGGGATCCGCGAGTACGAACTCGAGGCCGAGCTGCTGTACACGTTCCGCAAGCATGGCGCGCAGGCGCCCGCGTACGGCTCGATCGTCGCGGCCGGCGCGAACGCGTGCGTGCTGCACTACCCGGCCGGCAACGCGGCCGCGCGGGACGGCGACCTGATCCTGATCGATGCCGCGTGCGAACTCGACGGCTACGCGTCGGATATCACGCGCACGTTCCCGGCCAACGGGCGCTTCTCGCCCGCGCAGCGCACGCTGTACGACATCGTGCTCGCCGCGCAGCAGGCCGCGATCGACGCGACGCGCGCGGGCGTGCCGTTCGAGGCGCCGCACGACGCGGCCGTGCGGGTGCTGGCGCAAGGGCTGCTCGATACGGGCATCATCCCGAAGACGCGCTTCTCGAGCGTCGACGACGTGCTCGCCGAGCGCGCGTACGCACGCTTCTACATGCACCGCACCGGCCACTGGATCGGCATGGACGTGCACGATTGCGGCGACTACCGCGAGCGGCTCGCCGCGCGCGACGCCAACGGCGCGCTGCCGTGGCGCACGCTGAAAGCCGGCATGACGCTCACCGTCGAGCCGGGCCTGTACGTGCGCGCCGCCGACGACGTGCCGTCCGAATACTGGAACATCGGCATCCGCATCGAGGACGACGCGATCGTGCGCGAGCACGGTTGCGAGCTGATCACGCGCGACGTGCCGGTGGCGGCCGACGAGATCGAGGCGCTGATGCGTGCGGGCGCGGCGCACGGCGCGTGAGCGTACCGCAGGTTGACATCGCGCCGGTGCCGGACCGTCGTTGGCCCGGTGTTGACCTGCCGTTGACCCGCAGTTGACCGTTACCCCGTTTCACGAACACTGATGACGACCGCTTCCTCCCCGGCCACGCCGGACCATGACCTCGCCATCGTCGGCGCGGGCCCCGTCGGGCTCGCGCTCGCCGGCTGGCTCGCCCGACGCAGCGCGACGCAGCACGCGTCGATCGCGCTGATCGACGCGCGCGAGCCGGCCGCGAGCGCGAACGACCCGCGCGCGATCGCCGTGTCGCACGGCAGCCGCGTGCTGCTCGACACGCTCGGATGGCCGGCCGACGCAACGCCGATCGAACACATCCACGTGTCGCAGCGCGGCCATTTCGGCCGCACGCTGATCGACCGCGACGAGCACGACCTCGCCGCGCTCGGCTACGTCGTGCGCTACGGCTCGATCGTGCAGGCGCTCGCGCAGGCCGTGCGCGGCACGCGCGTCGACTGGCTCACGTCGACCACCGCACGCACGCCGCAACAGGACGCCGACGGCGTCACGCTGACGCTCGACGGCCCGCAAGGCGAGCGCACGCTGCGCGCGCGCATCGTCATCAACGCCGAAGGCGGGCTGTTCCACGAACAGCAGGCCGATACCGGCAAGCATCGCCGCGACTATGGCCAGACCGCGATCGTCGGCACGGTCACCGTCTCGGCGCCGCGCCCGAACGTCGCCTGGGAGCGCTTCACGCACGAAGGCCCGCTCGCGCTGCTGCCGCTTGGCGGTGCCGATTATTCGCTCGTGTGGTGCTGCACGCCCGACGAGGCGGCCCGCCGCGCCGCCCTTCCCGACGACGCGTTCCTGCGCGAACTCGGCGCTGCATTCGGCGAGCGGATGGGCCGATTCGTCGCGATCGCGGGGCGCGCATCGTTCCCGCTCGGATTGAACGCGGCACAGACGCTCGTCAACGGGCGCATCGCGATCGTCGGCAACGCCGCGCAAACGCTGCATCCGGTCGCCGGCCAGGGGCTCAACCTCGGGCTGCGCGATGCGCACACGCTCGTCGACGCGCTGTCCACGCAGGGCTTCGAAGCGACCGCGCTCGCCACCTTCAACGCACGGCGCGCGCTCGACCGGCGCTTCACGATCGGCGCGACGGACACGCTCGCGCGCCTGTTTACCGTCGACGCCGGCCCTCTTCCGCTGCTGCGCGGCGCGGCGCTCACCGCGCTCGAATTCGTGCCGCCGCTCAAGAAGGCGATCGCACGCCAGATGATGTTCGGCCAGCGCAACTGACACGCCGCGCGTTGCGCGCGGTCAGGCCGCGCAAACCGGGTCAAATCGGCGGGGCATGGGAATACGGTAAAATAGCCGTTTTCCCTCTGCCCTTTTTTGCCCGCGACGCCCGGCGCTCGCGGGCGGTGCCATTGCGATGCCCGTTATCGGCTCTCACGTATTGCGTAACAACCTGTTCGTCGCCCCGATGGCCGGCGTGACGGATCGTCCGTTCCGCCAGCTGTGCAAGCGGCTGGGGGCCGGGTACGCCGTGTCCGAGATGGTCGCGTCCAATGCGCAGCTGTGGAAGAGCGCGAAGACGATGCGACGGGCAAACCACGAAGGCGAGGTCGAGCCGATCGCGGTGCAGATCGCCGGCGCCGATCCGGCGATGATGGCCGAAGCGGCCCGCTACAACGTCGACAACGGCGCGCAGATCATCGACATCAACATGGGTTGCCCGGCGAAGAAGGTCTGCAACGTCGCGGCCGGCTCCGCGCTGCTGCAGAACGAGCCGCTCGTGCAGCGGATCGTCGAGGCCGTCGTCGCGGCGGTCGGCACGGGGCCGGATGCGGTGCCCGTCACGCTGAAGATCCGCACCGGCTGGGATCGCGAGCACAAGAACGCGATCACGGTCGCGCGCCTCGCCGAGGCGGCCGGCATCTCGATGCTGACCGTACACGGCCGCACGCGCGCCGACCTCTACCGCGGCGACGCGGAATACGACACCATCGCGGCTGTGAAGGCGGCCGTGCGCATCCCGGTCGTCGCGAACGGCGACATCACGTCGCCGGCAAAAGCAAAGGCCGTGCTCGACGCCACCGGCGCCGACGCACTGATGATCGGTCGCGCCGCGCAAGGCCGGCCGTGGCTGTTCCGTGAAATCGATCATTTCCTGCAAACCGGCGAGCTGCTGCCCCCGCCGCGGATCGACGAGATCCAGCACGTGATGAACGAACACCTGGAAGACCACTACGCGTTCTATGGTGAATTCACGGGCGTCCGTACTGCGCGCAAGCACATCGGCTGGTACACTCGCGGCCTTTCCGGTGCCAACGGGTTCCGGCACAGGATGAACACGCTCGATTCCACCCGCGAGCAACTCGCCGCCGTCAATGCATTCTTCGAGGCGCAAAAGGCGCTGTCGGACCACCTCGTCTACGTCGATGACGAAGAGGAAAACGGCCAGGGCGAGTCGGACGACCATAACCAGTTAGCAGCATGAGCAAGCACAACATCGAACAATGTGTCCGCGAGAGCCTGGACGTGTATTTCCGGGATCTAGACGGCTCCAATCCGCACGACGTCTATGAAATGGTGATGTCCTGCGTCGAAAAGCCGATGCTCGAGGTCGTGCTCGTACAGGCCGGCGGCAACCAGTCGCTCGCCGCGGAGTACCTCGGCATCAATCGCAATACGCTGCGCAAGAAGCTGCAGCAGCACGGCTTGCTGTAGGCAGCCGTCCCGTCCCCGTTTCCCTGGCTATTGGTGGTTCCATCATGATCAAGCAAGCGCTCATTTCCGTTTCCGACAAGACCGGCATCGTCGACTTCGCGAAGTCGCTGTCCGACCTCGGCGTCAAACTCCTGTCGACCGGCGGCACCGCGAAACTCCTCGCCGACGCGGGCCTGCCCGTGACCGAAGTCGCTGACTACACGGGCTTCCCGGAAATGCTCGATGGGCGCGTGAAGACGCTCCACCCGAAGGTGCACGGCGGCATCCTCGCCCGCCGCGACCTGCCCGAGCACATGCAGGCGCTGGAGCAGCACGGCATCCCGACGATCGACCTGCTGGTCGTGAACCTGTACCCGTTCGTCGCGACGATCGCGAAGGACGACTGCACGCTCGCCGACGCGATCGAGAACATCGACATCGGCGGCCCGACGATGCTGCGCTCGGCCGCGAAGAACCACCGCGACGTGACGGTCGTCGTCGACCCGGCCGATTACGCGGTCGTGCTCGATGAAATGAAGGCGAACGGCAACGCGATCGGCTATGCGACCAACTTCCGCCTCGCGACCAAGGTGTTCGCGCACACCGCGCAATACGACGGCGCGATCACGAACTACCTGACGAGCCTGACCGACGAGCTGCAGCACGCATCGCGCAGCGCATACCCGGCCACGCTGAACATGGCGTTCGACAAGGTGCAGGACCTGCGCTACGGCGAGAACCCGCACCAGAGCGCGGCGTTCTACCGCGACCTCGCGGCGCCGGCCGGCGCACTGGCGAACTACCGCCAGCTGCAGGGCAAGGAACTGTCGTACAACAACATCGCGGATTCGGACGCGGCGTGGGAATGCGTGAAGACGTTCGACGCGCCGGCCTGCGTGATCATCAAGCACGCGAACCCGTGCGGCGTCGCGGTCGGCAACGATTCGGCCGACGCGTACGCGAAGGCATTCCAGACCGACCCGACGTCGGCGTTCGGCGGCATCATCGCGTTCAACCGCGAAGTCGACGAGACGGCCGCGCAGGCGGTGGCCAAGCAGTTCGTCGAAGTGCTGATCGCGCCGTCGTTCACGGACGCCGCGAAGCAGGTGTTCGCCGCGAAGCAGAACGTGCGCCTGCTCGAAATCGCGCTCGGCGACGGCCATAACGCGTTCGACCTGAAGCGCGTGGGCGGCGGCCTGCTCGTGCAGTCGCTCGATTCGAAGAACGTGCAGCCGAGCGAGCTGCGCGTCGTCACGAAGCGTCAACCGACCGCGAAGGAAATGGACGACCTGCTGTTCGCATGGCGCGTCGCGAAGTACGTGAAGTCGAACGCGATCGTGTTCTGCGGCAACGGCATGACGCTCGGCGTCGGCGCAGGCCAGATGAGCCGCGTCGATTCGGCACGCATCGCGAGCATCAAGGCGCAGAACGCGGGCCTCACGCTGGCCGGTTCGGCCGTCGCGTCGGATGCGTTCTTCCCGTTCCGCGACGGTCTCGACGTCGTCGTGGCGGCAGGCGCGACCTGCGTGATCCAGCCGGGCGGCTCGATGCGCGACGACGAAGTGATCGCGGCGGCCGACGAGCACGGCATCGCAATGATCCTGACGGGCGTGCGCCACTTCCGTCACTGATCGCACGCGGCCCGCGCGGCCGCCGCACGAAAACCCGGCGGCATCATACCCGCCGGGTTTTTTATTGCGCGGCGCCGGCGCACGCAGCCACGCGGCCGGCCCCGCGCACCATTCGTTGTAGTATCGCGGCATCAGGTTTTTCTCCTCACTCATGCGAATTCTCGGCATCGACCCCGGCCTGCGCGTCACCGGCTTCGGCGTCATCGACGTCAGCGGCCACCGGCTCGCCTATGTCGCAAGCGGCGTGATCCGCACGCCTACGGCTGACCTGGCTACCCGGCTCGGCACGATCTTCCAGGGCGTATCGACGCTCGTGCGCGAACACGCGCCCGACCAGGCCGCGATCGAACAGGTGTTCGTGAACGTGAACCCGCAGTCGACGCTGCTGCTCGGCCAGGCGCGCGGTGCCGCGATCTGCGGGCTCGTCTCCGGCGGCCTGCCGGTGGCGGAATACACCGCGCTGCAACTGAAGCAGGCGGTCGTCGGTTACGGCCGCGCGACCAAGTCGCAGATGCAGGAGATGGTCACGAGACTGCTCAACCTGACCGGCCAGCCCGGCAGCGACGCGGCCGACGCGCTCGGGATGGCGATCTGCCACGCGCACAGCGGCAATACGCTCGGCACGATCGGCGGCCTCGCGCCGGCGCTCGCGAAAAGGGGGCTGCGCGTGCGGCGCGGACGGCTCGTCGGCTGACGCGACGGCACGCATCCCCTCGGCGCGGCGCGCGGCTACCCGAGTCGCGCGCATTGCGCCTGCCACCGTCCTGCCTGCCTGCCTGATCGCCCCGCGTCGCGCGGCGCCCCGACCTGACGGCCAACCCATCGGCATCGCGCCGCACCTGCGCTACACTCGCGCTTTCTTCCTCGCATCCCGCCATCCATGATCGGTCGCATCGCCGGCATCCTGCTCGAAAAGAATCCGCCTCACCTGCTCGTCGACTGCAACGGCGTCGGTTACGAAATCGACGTGCCGATGAGCACCTTCTACAACCTGCCGCAAACGGGCGAGCGCGTCGTGCTGCTCACGCAGCAGATCGTGCGCGAGGACGCGCACCTGCTGTACGGCTTCCTGACGCCGCAGGAGCGCACGACCTTCCGCGAACTGCTGAAGATCACCGGCATCGGCGCGCGCATGGCGCTGGCCGTGCTGTCCGGCATGAGCGTGCAGGAGCTCGCGCAGGCGGTGACGATGCAGGACGCCGCGCGCCTCACGCGCCTGCCCGGCATCGGCAAGAAGACCGCCGAGCGCCTGCTGCTCGAGCTGAAGGGCAAGCTCGGCGCGGACCTCGGCGCACTCGCCGGCGCCGCGTCCCAGTCCGACCACGCGACCGACATCCTCAACGCGCTGCTCGCGCTCGGCTATTCGGAAAAGGAAGGCCTCGCCGCGATCAAGAACGTGCCGGCCGGCACCGGCGTGTCCGAAGGCATCAAACTCGCGCTCAAGGCACTGTCGAAGGTGTAACGGCCGCCCGAGCCGGCTGTCGGAGCCAGTGTCGCGCCGTCGCGCGGCACGCGCCAGTCGGCCGTTCGGCCAGTTCGGCCGCGCGACGGCGCGCGGTACAATGGCCGCATGATTGAAACCGACAAACTCGCCGCCGAGCGGATCATCGCCGCCACGCCCGCCTCGTCGCACGAGGAGGTGTTCGAACGCGCGCTGCGGCCGCGCCAGCTCGACGACTACGTCGGCCAGGAAAAGGTGCGCGGCCAGCTCGAGATCTTCATCGAGGCCGCGAAGCGCCGCGCCGAGCCGCTCGACCACGTGCTGCTGTTCGGGCCGCCCGGCCTCGGCAAGACCACCCTCGCGCACATCATCGCGCGCGAGATGGGCGTGAACCTGCGCCAGACGTCGGGCCCCGTGCTCGAACGCGCGGGCGATCTCGCCGCGCTGCTGACCAACCTTGAAGCGAACGACGTGCTGTTCATCGACGAGATCCACCGGCTGTCGCCGGTCGTCGAGGAAATCCTGTATCCGGCGCTCGAGGATTACCAGATCGACATCATGATCGGCGAAGGGCCGGCCGCGCGCAGCGTGAAGCTCGACCTGCAGCCGTTCACGCTGGTCGGCGCGACCACGCGTGCGGGGATGCTGACCAACCCGTTGCGCGATCGCTTCGGGATCGTCGCGCGCCTCGAGTTCTACGATGCCGAGCAATTGTCGCGCATCGTGCGGCGCTCGGCGTCGCTGCTGAACGCGCAGATCGATCCGAACGGCGCGCTGGAGATCGCGAAGCGCTCGCGCGGCACGCCGCGGATCGCGAACCGGCTGCTGCGCCGCGTGCGCGACTATGCGGAAGTGAAGGCCGACGGCCAGATCACCGCGGCCGTCGCCGACGCCGCGCTCGCGATGCTCGACGTCGACCCGGTCGGCTTCGACCTGATGGACCGCAAGCTGCTCGAGGCGATCCTGCACAAGTTCGACGGCGGCCCGGTCGGCATCGACAACCTCGCGGCTGCGATCGGCGAGGAGCGCGACACGATCGAGGACGTACTCGAACCGTACCTGATCCAGCAGGGCTTCCTGCAGCGCACGCCGCGCGGGCGCGTCGCGACGCTGCTCACGTACCGCCACTTCGGGCTCTCCGCGCCCGACGCCGGCAACCCCGAACGCGGGATGTGGGATACCGCCGACGGGAAGTAACCCGCTGCCCGCGCCAAGCTCGCCATGACCACGCCGCCCAGCCCGCACCCCGCCCCGCCCACACCGGGCCCGCGCTGGGTCGAACCGATCCGCAAGCGGCTCGTGGCCGGCATCACGCACCTGACGACGGGCGGCGGCGGTCCGTCGATCGATCTCTCGTCGCCGCCCGGAGACCCGGGGCTGTTCGGCCCCGACGCGATCTGCTGGCGCGTGCATGCCGATTTCACGTCGATGATGACGGGCGGCATTGCCGCGCTACTGCTGCAGGCGCTCCATCCGCTCGCGCTCGCGGGCGTCTGGGATCACTCGTCGTTTCGCACCGACATCCTCGGCCGCTTGCGGCGCACCGCCACGTTCATCACGGGCACGACGTTCGGCAGCCGCGCGGACGCACTCGCGCTCATCGAGCGCGTGAAAACGATCCACGCGCGCATATCGGGCACTGCGCCCGACGGCCGGCCGTATCGAGCCGACGATCCGGCGTTGCTGACGTGGGTGCATGTCGCGGAAGTTTCGAGCTTCCTCGCCGCGCATTTGCGCTATGTGAATCCGTCGCTGTCGGGCGAGCTGCAGGACGGCTACTACGCGGAAACGGCATTGATCGCGGAGTTGCTCGGCGCCCGGGATGTGCCCCGTTCACGCGCCGAGGTAGCGGCCTATTTCGCGCGCATGCAGCCCGAACTCGAAGCCGGGCCGCACACCTTCGAGGTCATGGACATCCTGTTGAACGTGCCGGTCGCAACGCCCGCGCTGCGGCCAGCCGCGTCGCTGATCATGCATGCGGGAATCGACCTGCTGCCGCCCTGGGCGCAGCGCATGCTCGACGTGTCGACGTTCGCGCCGCTGCGACGCGCGGTGGTCCGGCCCGGTGTGCGGGCAGTCGCGCCCGTGCTGCGCTGGGCGCTCGTCAACGGCGCGTCGAAGCGCGCACGCCGCCGCGCAACCGCGACACCGCCCGACGGCACCCCGCCCGCCTGACGATCTGATTCTTCCGCCGGGCGGAGCCGGTACGACCGGATCAGAGTACCTTGCGATACCCGTCGTCGTCGCTCGCGGCGTCGAGGTGCGACACGTCGGCCCATTGCACGACCTGTGCGCGACCATCGACGTAATCGACGACGTTGATGCTCGTGTTGAGCAGTTGATAGCTGCGCGGCGCCGACAGGTCGATACCGTTGGCGAAGCGGTACACGCAGTCGAGCACGCCGCCGTGTGCAACACACGCGATCCGGCCGCCCGGATGCGCGGCGACGATCGGCTCGAGCGCATGCAGCACGCGATGATAGAACTCGCGCTGCGACTCGCCGCCGTCGGGCGCGAAGCCCGGGTCGCGCGTCTGCCACGCGGCGTAGGCGTCCGGAAACAGCGTCTCGATCTCGGTGCTGTCATGCCCCTGGAACACGCCGTACGCGCGTTCGCGCAGCCCTTCGCGCAACTGCAGCGGCAGCCCGAGCGCATCGGCAAAGGGTTGCGCGGTTTGTTGCGCGCGCATCAGGTCGCTCGAATAGATCGCGTCGATCCGCTGTCCTTCGCGCGCGTCCCGCGCGAGCCGGACGGCCAGCCGCTGCGCCTGCGCGAGCCCCGTGTCGGCCAGTGGAATGTCGATATGGCCCTGGATGCGCTTGATGCGGTTCCAGGCCGTCTCGCCATGGCGAATGAAGAGAATCTGCGTGGTGGCCATCGCGGCGCGTCTCCGGGAATGAATCAGGGCCGCACTTGCAGCCAGAACGTCACGGGGCCGTCGTTGACGAGCGACACCTGCATGTCGGCGCCGAACTCGCCCGTCTCGACGACCGGATGACGCTCGCGCGCGGCCGCGACGAAATAGTCGAACAGGCGCGCGCCTTCGTCGGGCGGCGCGGCCGGCGTGAAGCTCGGCCGCAGCCCGCTGTTGGTATCGGCCGCGAGCGTGAACTGCGACACGAGCAGCAGGCCGCCGGCGCAGCCCGCGCCGTCGATGTTCGACACCGGCAGGTTCATCTTGCCCGCGGCATCGCTGAACACGCGATAGCCGAGCAGCTTCGCGAGCAGCTTGTCGGCCGCGGCCTCGGTGTCGCCACGCTCCGCGCAGACGAGCGCGAGCAGCCCTGCGCCGATCTCGCCCGTCGTACGGTCGCCGACGCGCACGTCGGCGCGCTTCACGCGCTGGATCAGCGCGATCATGCGGTCAGCGTGACGCGCGCGAAGCGGCGCTTGCCGACCTGGACGACGAACTCGCCGGCCTCGACCTTCAGTCCCTTGTCGGAGACGGTCGCGCCGTCGATCTTCACGCCGCCCTGCTCGATGTTGCGCAGCGCTTCGCTCGTCGACGGCACGAGGCCCGCCTGCTTCAGCAGCTGGCCGATCGCGAGCGGCGCGCCCGCGAGCGTGACCGACGGGATGTCGTCCGGCACGCCGCCCTTCGCGCGGTGGTTGAAGTCCTCCAGCGCACGCTCGGCATCGGCCTGCGAGTGGAAGCGCGCGACGATTTCCTGCGCGAGCAGCACCTTGAAGTCGCGCGGGTTGCGGCCGCCTTCGGCGTCGCGCTTGAAGCCCGCGATTTCTTCGATGCTGCGGAACGACAGCAGCTCGAAGTAACGCCACATCAGCGTGTCCGAGATGCTCATCAGCTTGCCGAACATGTCGGTCGGCTTCTCGCTGATGCCGACGTAGTTGCCCTTCGACTTCGACATCTTCTCGACGCCGTCGAGGCCTTCGAGCAGCGGCATCGTGAGAATGCACTGCTGTTCCTGGCCGTACTGCTTCTGCAGTTCGCGGCCGACCAGCAGGTTGAACTTCTGGTCGGTGCCACCGAGCTCGAGGTCGGCGTTCAGCGCGACCGAGTCGTAGCCCTGCATCAGCGGGTACAGGAATTCGTGGATCGAGATCGGCACGCCGCCCTGGAAGCGCTTCGTGAAATCCTCGCGCTCGAGGATCCGCGCGACCGTGTAGCGCGACGCGAGCTTGATCATCCCGTCCGCGCCGAGCGGCATCGACCATTCGCTGTTGTAGCGGATCTCGGTCTTGGCGCGGTCGAGCACGAGCGCAGCCTGCTCGAAGTAGGTCTTCGCGTTCGATTCGATCTGCTCGCGCGTGAGCGGCGGGCGCGTCGCGTTGCGGCCCGACGGGTCGCCGATCAGCGACGTGAAATCGCCGATCAGGAAGATCACCGTGTGGCCGAGGTCCTGCAGCTGACGCATCTTGTTCAGCACGACCGTATGGCCGATGTGGATGTCGGGTGCGGTCGGGTCGAGGCCGAGCTTGATGCGCAACGGCGTGCCGGTGGCCGCGCTGCGCGCGAGCTTCTGCGCGAACTCTTCCTCGATCAGCAGTTCGTCGACGCCGCGCTTCGTGACGGCGAGCGCATGGCGGACTTCGTCGGTGATCGGGAAAACAGGCTTGGAACTGGGTTCGGTGCTCATCGGGGCCAGGAAGAATGTCGCAAAGACAGGGATTTTCCCATAACTTGCGCGTGCATCGCTTAACGACGCGTCAGGTTGCGCGGATAATCGGGCGCAAGGCGCGTGGCACCGGCCCGCGCCGCTCGATCCAGGAGGACCCAACGTGCCGCAACGACATCCGCAACCCGCCCATCCGGCCGACGGCATCTACTTCGGGCTGATGTCGGGAACCAGCATGGACGGCGTCGACGGCGTCGCCGTGCGTTTCGAGACCGGCCGCGCGCCGGTCGTGCTCGCGGAAGCGTTCGTCGGCTTCGCCCAATCGCTGCGCGACGCGCTGTTCGCGCTGCAGCAGCCCGGCGACAACGAGATCGACCGCGAATCGGTCGCGGCGAATGCGCTCGTCGCGCGCTATGCGGTGTGCTGTCACGAGCTGCAGCGCACGGCCGGCCTGTCGCGCGAGGAGATCCGCGCGATCGGCGTGCACGGCCAGACGGTCCGGCACCGTCCCGAGCGCGGCTACACGCGCCAGCTCAACAATCCGGCGCTGCTCGCCGAACTCACCCATCTCGACGTGATCGCCGATTTCCGCAGCCGCGACGTCGCGGCCGGCGGCCACGGCGCGCCGCTCGCGCCGGCGTTCCACGCGACGGTGTTCGGCGCGCCGGGCGAGACGCGGGTCGTCTGCAACCTCGGCGGCATCAGCAACATCACGATCCTGCCCGGCGAAGGCGGCGACGTGCGCGGCTTCGACTGCGGGCCCGCGAACGCGTTGCTCGACGAATGGGCGACGCGCCATCTCGGCAAGCCCTACGACGACGGCGGCAAGTTCGCCGCGCGCGGTACCGTGCACGCGGCGCTGCTCGACGCGCTGCTCGACGAACCCTACTTCGTCGCGCCGCCGCCGAAAAGCACCGGCCGCGACCTGTTCAATCCCGCGTGGCTCGACGCGAAGCTCGCCGCGTTCACGCAGGTCGCGCCGGAAGACGTGCAGGCGACGCTGACGGCACTCACCGCCGTCTCGGTCGCGCGCGAGATCGCCCGGCACGCGGCCGGCTGCAAGGCCGTGTTCGTCTGCGGCGGCGGCGCCCGCAACCCGGTGCTGCTCGATGCGCTCCGGCATGCACTGCACGAGGCCGGCGTGCCGGCGACGGTGGAGACGACGGCCGCGCTCGGCGTGCCGCCGCAGCAGGTCGAGGCGCTCGCGTTCGCGTGGCTCGCGTACCGCTTCACCGCGCGCCAGCCCGGCAATCTCGCGAGCGTGACGGGGGCCGCGGGCGAGCGCGTGCTCGGCGCACTTTATCCGCGCTGATACGAGAAAACGACGAAACGAGCGGGAGCCCCGATGCGGCGCGTCCGGGACGCGCCGAGAGGCCGCCCGCGCGGTTCGTCGCGTACAACGGACGCAAAAAAACGGGGCATCAAGCCCCGTTTTTCATTCCGGCGAACCGGACAGGATCCGTCGTGCGTTCAGACCGAGAACGACGAGCCGCACCCACAGGTGGTCGTGGCGTTCGGGTTCTTGATCACGAACTGGGCACCGTTGAGGTCGTCCTTGTAGTCGATCTCGGCGCCGACCAGGTACTGGTAGCTCATCGAGTCGATCAGAAGCTGGACGCCGTTCTTGTTCATCACGGTGTCGTCCTCGTTGACTTCCTCGTCGAACGTGAAGCCATACTGGAAGCCCGAGCAGCCGCCACCCTGCACGAACACGCGCAGCTTCAGGTCGGGATTGCCCTCTTCGTCGATCAGTTGCTTGACCTTGTCGGCCGCGGCGTCGGTGAAGACGAACGGTGCCGGCATTTCGGTGGTCGTTGCTGCGGATTCGGTAACAGCGTTCATGCGAACTCTCCAAAAAGCTTTAGCCGCTATTGTAGGGCCGATCAGAAGATCGTGCTGATGTCCATGAAATCAATAGGTTCTTGTTGATTTCAGTAAAGGAAACTGCCCGCGGGGCGCCGCCGCGCGGGCATAAAAAAACCGCCAGCGCGAAAACTGGCGGTTTTTCCGGCGGACGCCGCCCGGAAGCGGCGCGGCCATGAAGCGGAATTAACGCTTCGAGAACTGCTTTGCGCGACGTGCCTTGCGCAGACCAACCTTCTTACGCTCGACTTCACGTGCATCGCGCGTGACGAAGCCTGCGTTCGACAGCGACGGCTTCAGCGTTGCATCGTAGTCGATCAGCGCGCGGGTGATGCCGTGACGCACTGCGCCTGCCTGACCCGTTTCGCCGCCGCCGTTGACGTTGACCTTGATGTCGAACGTCTGGCCGTGGTTCGTGAGTTCCAGCGGTTGACGCACGATCATCAGCGACGTTTCACGCGAGAAGTAGTCGGCGATGGGCTTGCCGTTGACGATGATGTCGCCCTTGCCAGCCTTGATGAAGACACGTGCGACTGCGCTCTTGCGGCGGCCCGTACCGTAGTTCCAGTTACCGATCATGTGGGCTCCCCTTAGATCTCGAGCGCCTTCGGCTGTTGAGCCGAATGCGGATGCGTAGCTTCAGCGTAGACCTTCAGCTTCTTGATCATCGCGTAGCCGAGCGGGCCCTTCGGCAGCATGCCCTTGACCGCCTTCTCGAGCGCACGGCCCGGGAAGCGTTCTTGCATCTTGCCGAACGTCGTTTCATAGATACCGCCCGGGTAGCCCGAGTGACGGTAGTACTTCTTGTCCAGAGTCTTGTTGCCCGTGACCTTCAACTTGCTCGCGTTGATGATGATGATGAAATCACCAGTGTCGACGTGCGGGGTGAACTCAGGCTTGTGCTTGCCGCGCAGACGGCGTGCCACTTCGCTGGCAACACGGCCGAGAACCTTATCCGTCGCGTCAATCACGTACCATTCGCGCGTCACCTCATGGGCTTTTGCGGAAAACGTCTTCATGATCGATCCAAAAAAAATGCTTTGCCCGATGTGTTCTTCCTGCTTGTCTGTGTGCGCTTCGAGGCGCGGTGCAGGCTCTCCCTGTTCTTTTTCCGTGGGCATGAATGCGGAAAAGCCCTGAATTATAAAGGAAATACCGCAGCGCGGTCAAAGAGAATCCACGCCCCGTGCCGGCGGCGCCCGAAATGGGCCAAAATTCGGTCGTGCCCCGATACACCAGGCGAACCGAGCGCCTGGGGCGGCACCCATCGACGCGCGGCACCTGACCTTGCCGCGCCAGACCGGCCGATCACGGAAAACAACAAACAAGCATGATGAAACAACGACTTACGCCCTTTCTCGCGGCCGCGCTGCTGGCCGCCGCGGCGCCCGCCGTCGCCGCCCGGGCCGGCTGCGAGGCCAAGCTCGACGCTCTCGACGCCCGCATCGCCGACGCCCGCCACGCCCATGCCGAAGATCGCATCGCCCGCCTGCGCGCGGTGCGCGAACGCGTGCGCCACTTCTGCGCGCGTGGTCATGGCCATGCATCGGCCGCACACGTTCCGGCCCCTGCCGCCCGTTCGACGGACACGCCGCCCGGCGCGGCATCGCAGCCAGCCGCGCGGCGGCCGGCGTAAACGGGAGTCAATGACGGATATCGACGCGCGCAAACTGCGCACCGATGCTTGCATGGGACGAAAAAAAGCCCGAACGGCTGGTTCGGGCTTAATCCACCTTAGGAGGAGGGTGGAGGAGACATGCGGAGGTTGCCGCAGCGCGACAACCAATGAGGCTCATTATACGAATGCGTCGCCGACTTCACAAGAAAATTTGCATTACGAAATCCAACACCATAATGCGGAATCCGGTAAGCCTCACGCGATGATTGGATTTTCCCTTTTAAAATCAATCAACTGGCAAGAAAGCGCGCAGCCGGAAGCCCGCCACGCCTAGAGTAAAACCCCTAAAGACAGCAGGGAAATCGCCGTTCGGCGCCCCGCCGCGCGCCGCACGCGGCGGCATGGTGTGGCGCGTCGTGCAGCGCATCAGCCGAGCGAAGCGCTGCGGGCTACAATGCCGGATCGAATCCGAATCAGGCAACGCTGGAGTGCAAGCATGGAATGCAAAGTAAGCTGGATGGGTCAGGACGGCATGGCGTTTTCCGCCCAGACCGGGAGCGGGCACCTCGTCGCGATGGACGGCGCGCCGGAAGGCGGCGGCCACAACCTCGCGCCGCGCCCGATGGAAATGGTGCTGGTCGGTACCGGCGGCTGCACCGCGTACGACGTCGTGCTGATCCTGAAGAAGAGCCGCCAGGAAGTCACCGGCTGCTCGGTCACGCTGAAGGCCGAACGCGCGAGCGAAGATCCGAAAGTGTTCACGAAGGTCCACTTCCACTTCACCGTCACCGGCCGCAACCTGAACCCGGCCACGGTCGAGCGCGCGATCAACCTGTCGCACGACAAGTACTGCTCCGCGTCGATCATGATCGCGAAGACCGCCGAACTCACGCATTCGTTCGACATCGTCGCCGACTGAACGCACGGCGGCCACGCATGAAAAAAGGGCCGGCGCTCCTGACGGAGCGCCGGCCCTTTCGCATTCGAACGGCAAAGCAGGCCGATAAGCCGGATTCTGTGCACGCTGCACGCCGAAGCGCGCGGCGCGTGGCAGCCATTCCTCTAGGCGCGCCATTGCTGACGCGCTCAAGCTTCCTACCCGCAGACGAGACGGGGGCCCCGTCCTGCATCCGAAAATGCGCGCCTGCCTACTTGGAATTGCTCCGGGTGGAGGTTACCGTGCCGGCGAACGTCGCCGTCGCCGCGGTGCGCTCTTACCGCACCGTTTCACCCTTACCTGATCCCGGCTTGCGCCGGGCCATCGGCGGTTTGCTTTCTGTTGCCCTGTTCCGCGTGTCGCCACGGATGGCCGTTAGCCATCACCCTGCCCTGTGGAGTCCGGACTTTCCTCGCCCCCGCCTGCCCGAAGGCGGCGAGGCCGCGACTGCCTGGCCTGCTTTGCGACGCGCATTCTAGCACTGTGCGCCGCCGCCGGCAGCGCGCGAGCGGCGGCCGCTGCGGAAAACCGCCGGATCGTCGTAGAACGCGGGCGCGGCATTCGCTTCGCACCAGCCAGGCACGCCGAGCACCGGCAGCGGCGCGAAATCGCGGCTCGTCAGGTCGCGGGTCGCGAGCTCGCCGGCGATCCGCGCATCGACATGCGCGGCACGCTGCGCGTCAGGCCACGAAAAATAGTCGTCGCCCACTTCGACGATCCATGCGTGCGTGGTGCACGACTTGTAGGGCGCGACGAGCTTCTCGAGCAGCGCATGGCCGACGAGCCGCGCCTCGCAGCGCGTGCCCCACGCGTCGCGCGCCGCCACCAGCAGCTGCTGCCAGCTGAAGCCGCGCAGCGCATCGGCGAGCGCGCGGTCGGCCGTCACGAACAGCGCGGCATTTTCGTCGAACAGCGTCAGCGCATCGCGCAGCGTGCCGCGCACCGGCCCGACGCCGCCCGCGGCATCAATCGCCGCGGCCTGGCGTGCGTTCAGCGCAGCCTTGGTGCGCGGATACGCGAACCAGACGAGCGCATTGAAGAAGTCGTGAAGATTGTGGCGGGTCGGGACGCCGCCGGTGTCGGCGATATGGGTTTCGTATGCGATGCCGGGCGGCAGCTCGGCCTGCGGCACGAAGCGCAGCGGCTTGCCGCGGCCGCTGACACGGGCATCACCGCGCAGCGCGCCGTTCAGTGCGTCGAGCAGCGCGGCCTCGCCGACGAGCGCGGCCGCCTGAAGCGTGCGGCCCGGTTCCGCGTAACGCGCGAGCCACGGCGCGGACCAGTCGATCCGCGCGAACGCCGCCGCGCCGCCGCCGGCCGCGTGGCCGGCCGCGCGCGGCGGCGTGCCGGTCACGCGAACTTCCAGCCGATCGATTCGCCGGCGCGCAGCGGCACGACCGGCGTATCGCCCGCGAACACCTCGCGCGGCAGTTCCCAGGTCTCGCGGCGCAGCGTGATCGTCTCGGTGCTGTGCGGCAGCCCGTAGAAATCGGCGCCGAAGCGGCTCGCGAAATTTTCCAGCTTGTCGAGCGCGCCCGCCTTGTCGAACGCTTCCGCATACAGCTCGAGCGCGTGCAGCGCCGTGTAGCAGCCCGCGCAGCCGCACGCGGTTTCCTTCGCGTCGCGTGCGTGCGGCGCGCTGTCGGTGCCGAGGAAGAAGCGCGGGTTGCCCGACGTCGCGGCTTCGACGAGCGCGACGCGGTGCGTTTCACGCTTCAGCACCGGCAGGCAGTAGTAATGCGGGCGGATCCCGCCGACGAACAGCGCGTTGCGGCTGTACAGCATGTGCTGCGGCGTGATCGTCGCGCCGAGCAGGCCCGGCGCCGCATCGGCGTCGCGCACGTAGTCGGCCGCGTCCTTCGTGGTGATGTGCTCGAACACCACCTTCAGGCCGGGGAAATCGCGGCGCAGCGGCGTCATCACGCGGTCGATGAACACCTTCTCGCGATCGAACATGTCGATCGCCGGGTCGGTCACCTCGCCGTGCACGAGCAGCGGCATGCCGGTTTCCTGCATGACCTCGAGCGTCTTCGCGCACTTCGCGAGATCGCTGACGCCGTGGTCGGAATTCGTCGTCGCGCCGGCCGGATACAGCTTCACGCCGTGCACGAAGCCGCTGTCGCGCGCACGGCGGATTTCGTCGGGCGACGTGTTGTCGGTCAGGTACAGCGTCATCAGCGGCTCGAACGCCATGCCCGCCGGCAGCGCGGCCAGGATTCGCTCGCGATAGGCCTGCGCTTGCGCGGTGGTCGTGACGGGCGGCTTCAGGTTCGGCATGACGATCGCGCGGGCGAACTGGCGCGCCGTGTGCGGCAGCACCGCGGCCAGCATGTCGCCGTCGCGCAGGTGCAGGTGCAGGTCGTCGGGACGGGCGAGCGTGAGCGTCGCCGGAGAGGAAGCGTTCGAGGCAGTCATAGGAGGCGTCGTGAGGAACGGGCTGGCCATCTGCGGGGCCGGAACGCGCGTGCGCGGGCCGACTGACGGCAAACCGCAACACGGGGCCTTCGGCCGGCGGAATCCGCTTTTTACCGCTCAAGGCTCGGTGATATGCTAGAAGCCACATTGTACCGGGGTTCACCCGGTTGGTTACCCTGCTTCCGCCCCGCCCCAAGTAAAATGTGCCAACTCCTAGGAATGAACTGCGCCGCGCCGACGGACGTCACATTCTCCTTCACAGGTTTCGCGGCCCGGGGCGGCCTCACCGATCACCATGCCGACGGCTGGGGAATCGCGTTCTTCGAGGACAAGGCCTGTCGCCTCTTCGTCGACCACCAGGCATCGGCCACGTCGCCGCTCGCCGAAATGGTCAAGCGCTACCCGATCAAGTCCAAGAACACGATCGCGCACATCCGCAAGGCCACGCAAGGCCACATCCTGCTCGAGAACAGCCACCCGTTCATGCGCGAGCTGTGGGGGCGGCACTGGATCTTCGCGCATAACGGCGATCTGCAGGAGTACGAACCCGATCTCGACGGCAGCGTCTACCATCCGGTCGGCACCACCGACAGCGAGAAGGCGTTCTGCGTGCTGATGCAGGGGCTGCGCGAAGCGTTCCCCGGCGCGCAGCCGCCGTTGCCGGAGCTGTTCGAGCGCGTCGGCGAGCTGACGCGCGACATCACCGATCACGGCGTGTTCAACTTCCTGATGTCGAACGGCCAGGCTCTCTTCGCGCACTGCTCGACGCGGCTGCACTACCTCGTGCGGCGCTGGCCGTTCTCGACCGCGCATCTGGTCGACGAAGACCTGTCGATCGACTTCGCGAAATACACGACGCCCGAGGATCGCGTCGCGGTGATCGCCACGCAGCCGCTGACCGACAACGAAATCTGGACCTCGTTCGAACCGGGCGAGCTGATCATGTTCCAGTGCGGCGACGTCGCCGCGCGGATGCAGATTCCGGTGCCCGAGTGCGTGCTCGAGAAACTGCGCAACCCGGCGCTCGACGCGTCGGCGTCCGCGCCGTGCGGTACGCAGCACGCCGCACTCGCGGCCGGCGCCGACGACGATTCCGACGACTCGATCGATTTCTGAGCGCGCCGCGCCGCCGCCGGGCGCGCGCTTCATGCGTTGCGCTGTTCCGCCAGCGTCGCGGCCCGGCGATCCCGCGTCATGCCCGGATCGTCGAACCACGCATCCGGCGCCCGGCATCCGCCGATGATTGCCCGCATTGAAAATCTCCCCCCGACAACTCCATTCAGGCTGCCATTTCAAGCACGCGTGCGTCGCCACACGACATTCACTTTTATTTAATTAATTTTCAAGTAAAAATAGTTAACCGTCGAAACAAATAAAACAAGATATTCGAAACCGGATAATCCGGAAGCCTCAGCTTAAAGCAAAATCCCCACGCCTATCGTGCGCCAGCCTACCGAACCGGCGCTTCCGCCTGTTCTATAAAAAATCCACCAAGCCCTTACCCACAAAGGCTTTCAGTTCGGTTACCCACACAACTCAGAAATACCACTCAATACCGTTACCATCCCCACATTTTCTTATTTTTTGAAAATCGCCCGCCCCGCCAATTAGTAGACTCGCTCCATCTTCGGTGTAACGAAACCCGACCGGCGCGTCATGCAGCCACGGCTGCCGCATGTCCATTCGCGTCACGCAGCACCGTGGAATGCGCATTCGCCGCATGCGGCGAATAACACGTCAAAACAAGAAAGAGGGCATGTCGTGAATCACTCATTTCGATCGATCTGGAGCGACGCCGCCGGCTGCTGGGTCGCGGTCGCGGAAACGACACGGGCGCGCGGCAAGCGTTCAGGCCGCGAATCGGGCGCAAGCACCCGCGCCGGCCGCACGGCGATCCGCCGCTCGCCGCTGCGCGTCGCCGCGCTCGGTGCCGCGCTGGCCGCGCTGTCGGCCGGCTCCGCGTACGCGTCGAGCTGCGGCGACGGTTCGGCGGTCGCGAGCGGCGGCAGCTGCGCGCTCGGCAGCGTCAGCCCGACCGTGAACGACAACCTGGCCGGCGCCACGACCGTGTCCGGCGGCGACGCGGTCGGCGTGACGGGCGCATGGACGGCGCAGAACAGCGGCGACGCCGGCTACACGCGCATCCCGTTCGGCACGACGACGATCGTGTCGGGAAATCCGGATCAGCCGCTGGTGTCGCTCGGCGGCAAGACGCAAAACATCGGCACGCCCGACACGATCACGGGCACCCATACGTCGGTCGCCACCTACGACTCGTCCGCGTTCTCCGCGTCGACGGTCGGCACGACCGACGTGCCCGTCTACCGCGACGTCAACGGCGACCAGTACGTGAACACACGGATCGGCACCGTCGACCGCTCCGGCGGCACGCTGAACGTGTCGATCGGCAATCCCGCCAACGCGCCCGGCTCGGCCGGCAACGCAATCACGATGGCCGCGAAGCAGACGGACCTCACCGTCGCGGACGGGACGGGCGCCACCCCGAGCGTCGTCAACTGGAATTCGCGCAACCAGGTCTGGTTCACCACCGGCGACTACCTCGCGAGCGGCGGCTCCGTCGGCAACCTCCAGCTCGACGTGCCGGCCTATGCGGGCACTTTCACTGCGTTCGACGGCAGCACGTGGACCGTCAGCGACGCCGCGTCGCTCGCCGCCTACAACGACTTCCTCGTGCGTTCGGTCCGGAGCGGCGCGCTCGGCTCGCAGGCCGCGTACGACACCGCGTTCGGCCAGGCCGTCACGTTCTCGAAGGAGACCTTCCAGTACGCGAACAACGTGTCCGCCGGCGACAAGAACACGCTGCCGATCGATCACCTGTCGGCAATGCACGGCACCGGCGCGAACGCGACGCTGCAGATCGGCAAGGACGGCCAGATCGACTTCCGCGGCACCAACACGATCGCATCGAGTTCGGCCGTTCTCGCGGAAAACGGCGCGCACTTCGTCAACGACGGCCGCCTGTCGGGCGATTTCACGCTGGTGCGCCTGCTGAGCGGCGCGAGCGGCGTCAACAATGGCGTGATCTCGTCCGGCTACGCGTCCGGCGACAATTTCGACACGAGCAGCGGCACGCCGCCCGACAACTTCGGGTTCCATGCGTACACCGAGGGCAACGGCGTGTACGCGAACGGCTCGGGCACCTCGTTCGTCAACCACGGCGTGATGAACGTCGGCGCGTGGACGCTCGCCGGCGACCGCCCCGACCTGCAGAACTACGCGGTGGCCGTGACGGGCGGCGCGAACGCGTCGAACGCCGGCACGATCAACGTCGGCGTCAACGCGACGACGCTCGACAGCGAGGTGATCGGCGGTTTCGCGGTGGGCGGCACCTTCACGAACGCGGCCGGCGGCACGATCTATCTCGGCCGCGCGGCCCAGTACGGGCCGGGGGCGGCGGCGAACGACGTCGCGCTGTCCGCGCATGCGTACGGGATCCTGCTCGGCGCGTCGGGCACCGCCAGCAACCTCGGCTCGATCGTGATCGGCTCGCAGACGCAGAACGGCGCCGGAATGGCGAGCATCGGTTCGTCGTCCGGCACGCTGCGCAACGCGGGCACGATCGTCGTGAACGGCGCGGCGCCCGGCACGCCGTTCGCCAACGTCGGCATGCTCGCGGCCAACACGGCCGCGACCGTGACCAACACCGGCACGATCACGCTGAACGGCGTGAACGGCATCGGCATCATGGTGGTCGGCACCGGCTCGACCGCGACGGCCGCAACGTCGACCGGCACGATCAACGTGGCCGGCGGGCTCGATCCGGCATCGGACACGCGCAACTACGGCGTGTGGGCCGAAGGGCCGCGCGCGAAGGCCACGGTCGACGGCGCGCTCAACCTGACGGGCACCGGTGCGATCGGCGTCCATGCGCGCTCGGGCGCGACGATCAACGTCGACGCGAACGCGGTGCCCCACTTCATGTCGGGCACGAACCAGATCGGCTTCTATGCGTATGGCGCAGGCTCGAAGATCAACGTCGCCGCGCAGCACCTGAGCGTCGATACCGACGATTCGACGCTGTTCCGCATGGCGGGCGGCGCGGCCTATACGGGGGCATCGGCCGCCGGCACGCTGACGACCGACGTCAACGGCCAGCGCGCGCGCGGCGTGCTCGCGACCGGCGCCGGCACGACGCTGTCCACCGGCCACGCCACCTACAACGTCAACGGCGCGAACGGCATCGCGGTTGCAGTCGAAGGCGGCGCGAAGGGCACGATCGACTCGGGCGCGACCATCAACCTGAATGCGGCCGGCGCGATCGCGGGCGTCGTCGACGGCCAGGCGCACGACCTCGCCGGCGCGAATGCCGGCGCACCGGTCGCGACGACGCTGACCAACGATGCCGCGGTCACCTCGTCGACCGCGGGCGTGACGGGTTTCGTCGCGCAGAACCTCGGCACGCTCGATAACCGCGACACGGTGCTGCTGAGCGGCGCAGGCTCGACGGGCGTCGTGGTCGGCACGCTCGGCACCGTGAACAACGCGTCGGCGATCCGCGTGGCCAACGGCACCGGCGCGCTCGTGCAGGGCGCGTCGGCGACGCTTGCCAACGCGGGCACGATCGAGGCCGACGACGGCGTCGCGGGCGTGCACCTGACCGGCGCGGGTGCGTCGGTCGCGCTGTCGGGCGCGGGCACCGTCGTCGCGAACGGCAGTGCCGACGGCGTGCTGATCGACTCGACCGTCTCGAACGGCGGGATCGCGGCCGGCGCGACGTCGATCGCGGCGGGCGGCGCCGGCAAGGGCATCGACAACCTCGGCACGAACACGACGATCGCGCTGTCGGGCACGCAGATCGGCACGACCGGCAATGGCGCCGACGGGCTGTCGTCGACGGGCACGGGCGCACGCATCGCGACCGACGCGGCGACCGTCGTACGCACCGCCGGCGACAACGCACGCGGCCTCTTTGTGACGGGCGCGGATTCGACGCTGGCGGCCGACGGCACGACCGTCGCGACGACCGGCGCCGGCGCGCATGCGATCGTCGCGGGCAGCGGCGCGACCGTGTGGCTGTCGGGCACGAAGGTCTCTGCGGCGGGCGTGGCAGCCGACGGTCTCGTCGCGCGCAACGGCGGCCGTATCGGCGACACGGGTTCGTCGCTCGCGAGCGCGGCCGGCAACGGCGCGACCGTCGACGGCGGCGGCGTGCTCGCGCTGACGGGCACGACGCTCAAGGGCGCGACGGCCGGCGTCATGAGCACGGACACGCTCGCGACCGGCGCGACGAGCTCGGTGCGCGTCGACGGCGGCAGCGTCGCGTCCGTCACCGGGCCGGCGTTCGCCGCACGCGCCGGCACCGTCGACATCGCGGTGCGCAACGGCACCGTCGTGACGGCCGGCAACGGCACGCTGCTGGACCTCGCGAACGGCAGCACCGCGACCTTCAACGCATCGGCCGTGAATCTCGCGGGCGACATCGTGTCGGACGCGTCGAGCACCGGCAACGTGTTCCTGACGAACGGCACGACCCTGACCGGCACGATCGACCCGGTCGCGCTGAGCGTCGACGGCTCGAGCACGTGGCACATGACCGGCAGCTCCGTGCTGAGCAGCCTGAACAACGCGGGCCTGGTCGCGTTCGCCGCACCGTCCGGTTCACCGACGGCGGCCGCCAGCTACCGGACGCTGACGACCGGCAATTACGTCGGCAACGGCGGCACGATCGCGCTGAACACCTACCTCGGCGCCGACGCATCGCCGACCGACCGGCTGATCGTGAACGGCGGCACCGCGAGCGGCACGACCGGGCTGAAAATCGCGAACACGGCCGGCACCGGCGCGCAGACGACGGGCGACGGGATTCCGGTGGTCGTCACGGCCAATGGCGGCACGACTACCGCGTCGGCGTTCCATCTCGCGGGCCCCGTACAGGCCGGCGCGTACGAATACCGTCTCTACCGCGGCGGACAGGGCGATGCGAACGGCTGGTACCTGCGCTCGCAACTGGACCCGACGGACCCCGGCGATCCGGTCGGCCCGTCCGTCATCGAGGGCGGCAACAACGGCGGCAATCTCGCGTACCGTCCTGGCGTCGCGGGTTATGCGATGACGCCGCTGCTGAACGCCGACTACGGCTTCTCGACGCTTGGCAAGCTGCACGAGCGCGTCGGCGACATCTACAACCTCGAGAAGCAGGCGCCGGGCAACCGCGACGGCGTGTGGGGCCGCATCGGCGGACAGAGCCTCGACGCGAACGCGGGCCGCTTCGCGGCCGACGAGCGCACGTTCTTCGCGCAGTTCGGCAAGGACTGGACGCTCGACCAGGCGCCCGCCGGCGGCAGCACGCATGCGGGCGTGACGGCGAGCATCGGCGTCGCGAACGCGAGCTTCAGCGACACGGCACGCGCCGACACGGCCGGGCTGTCGACGTCGACGGGCTCGGTCGAGATGCACGCGCAGAGCGTCGGCGGCTACTGGACACGCTACCTGTCCGACGGCACCTACTTCGATAGCGTCGGCCAGGTCACGCACTACGGCAACCGCTATCGCGACAGCTACGGCAACGAGGCCTCGCAGAACGGCTTCGGCATCGCGCTGTCGCAGGAGGTCGGCAAGCCGTTCGGGATCGGCGGCACGCCGATCGCGGTCGAGCCGCAGGCGCAGCTGATGTACCAGTACCTGAAGCTGAACGGGTTCAACGACGACGTATCGGCCGTGTCGGGCACGACGACCCACGCGCTGCGCGGACGCGTCGGCGTGCGCGTCTTCCGGCCGAACCTCGACGCGAACGCGGGCGGCGGCGCCGCGACACCGTACTTCACGGCCGACGTGCTGCACGACTTCCTGTCGCCGGGCCAGACCGTCGTCGGCGGCACGCCGTTCGCGACGCACCTGGGCCGCACCTGGTACGAGCTCGGCCTTGGCGTGACCGCGGGCTTCGGCAAGTCGGGCGCGTTGTACGCGAACGTGAAATATGCGCGCAACATCGGCGGCGATTACCGGCGCGGCGTGACCGGGCAGGTCGGCTACCGCTACAGCTGGTAACGCCCGACTCGGCAACCCGTCCGCTGCCACCGGCGGGCGACGGGCAGCCCGCGAAAAAAACCGCCCGGTGTTCAGCCGGGCGGTTTTTTCATCGGCGTGCATGCGGCGCACGCGCTGCACGAACGCTCAGTGCAGGATTTTCGCGAGGAAGTCCTTCGCGCGGTCCGACTTCGGATTCGAGAAGAAATCATCCTTGCGGTCGTCCTCGACGATCGCGCCCTTGTCCATGAAGATCACGCGATGGGCGACCTTCTTCGCGAAGCCCATCTCGTGCGTGACGACCATCATCGTCATGCCTTCCTGCGCGAGTTCGACCATCACGTCGAGCACTTCGTTGATCATCTCGGGATCGAGCGCGGACGTCGGCTCGTCGAACAGCATCGCGATCGGGTCCATCGACAGCGCGCGCGCGATCGCGACCCGCTGCTGCTGGCCGCCCGACAGCTGGCCCGGAAACTTGTGCGCATGCGCCTTCAGGCCGACGCGATCGAGCAGCTTCATGCCCTTCTCGGCCGCTTCGTCCTTGCCGCGGCCGAGCACCTTGACCTGCGCGAGCGTCAGGTTCTCGGTGATCGACAGGTGCGGGAACAACTCGAAATGCTGGAACACCATCCCGACCTTCGAGCGCAGCTTCGACAGGTTCGTCTTCTTGTCGCCGACCGACTGGCCGTTCACGAGGATCTCGCCCTGCTGGAACGGCTCGAGGCCGTTCACGGTCTTGATCAGCGTCGACTTGCCCGAGCCGGACGGACCGCACACGACCACCACCTCGCCTTTCTTGACCTCGGTCGTGCAATCGGTGAGGACCTGAAACTGGCCGTACCACTTGGAAACGTTCTTGATGGAAATCATCTTGTGACCTTTTTCTGGAGACCTTTGACGAGGGCAGACGCCACCGAGCAAACCACGAAATAGCATGCGCCCGCGAACAGGACCATCTCGACGGTCGTGCCGTCGCGATCGCCGACGTTGGCGGCCGTGCGGAAGAAGTCCGCGAGACTGATCACGTACACGAGCGACGTATCCTGGAACAGGACGATCGCCTGCGTGAGCAGCAGCGGCACCATCGCGCGGAACGCCTGCGGCAGGATCACGAGGCGCATCGCCTGCGCGTAGTTCATGCCGAGCGCGAACGCGGCGTTGACCTGCCCGCGCGGCACCGCCTGGATGCCGGCGCGGATGATCTCGGAATAATACGCGGCTTCGAACAGCGAGAACGCGACCATCGCCGACGCGAGGCGAATGTCGATCGTCGGCGACAGCCCCAGCACGCCCTGCAGCACCTGCGGCACGATCAGGAAGAACCACAGCAGCACCATCACGAGCGGGATCGAGCGGAACACCGTCACGTACGCCTTCGCGAACCACGCGAGCGGCTTCACGCCCGACAGCCGCAGCAGCGCGAGCAACGTGCCCCACACGATGCCGACGACGATCGCGATCAGCGTGATCTTGAACGTGACGATCGCCCCCGTCCACAGCGTCGGTATCGCGCCGGGAATACTACTCCAGTCGAACTGATGCATCACTTGCCTCCGATGTAGCCGGGCAGCCGCGTGCGGCCTTCGATCCAGCGCATGAACGCCATCACGACGAGGTTGATGATCACGTACGCGAGCGTGACCGCGATGAACGACTCGTAGGTCTGCGCGGTGTAGTCGACGAGCTGGCGCGCCTGCGCGGACAGGTCGAGCAGGCCGATCGTCGACGCGACCGCCGAGTTCTTGAAGATGTTCAGGAACTCGGACGTGAGCGGCGGCACGATGATCCGGTACGCAACCGGCAGCAGCACGTAGCGGTACGTCTGCCATTGCGTGAAGCCCATCGCGAGGCCGGCCGCGCGCTGGCCCTTCGGCAGCGCGTTGATCCCCGAGCGCACCTGTTCGCACACGCGCGCGCCCGTAAACAGGCCGAGACAGATGATCGACGAGGTGAAGAACTGCGTGGTCGGCGGCAACTGCTTGATCCAGGTGCCGATCGATGCGGGCAGCAGCTCGGGCACGACGAGGTACCAGATGAAGAACTGCACGATCAGCGGAATGTTCCGGAAGATCGACACGTACACGGTGCCGATCGCGGACAGCCATTTGTTCGGCACCGTGCGCAGCACGCCGAACAGCGAGCCGACGATCAGCGCGATGACCCAGGCGACGAGCGACACCTCGATCGTCACCCAGAAGCCGGACATCAGCCATCCGAAATAAGTCGTCGGCTCGCCGGTCGAGACGGGGCTCAGGAAGACGCCCCAGTTCCAGTGGTAAGACATGGGCAAGACTCCAGCAAAAAGAAACGGAAGAAGCGTGGCCTCTTCCGTTTCAGTAGCGTCATTTCTGCGTCAACGGCCGCGTGGTCAGTCGAGCGCCTTGTCGTTCGGGTTCGCGTACAGCTTCTTCATCGAATCGGACAGCGGGAAGTTCAGGTTCAGCCCCTTCGGCGGGATCGGGTTCTCGAACCACTTCGCGTAGATCTTCGCGGCTTCGCCCGACTTCTCGACTTGCGAGATCGCGTCGTCGACGACCTTCTTGAAGTCCGCATCGCCCTTGCGCATCATGCAGCCGTACGCCTCTTCCGACTGCGGCGTGCCGACGATCACCCATTCGCCCGGCTGCTTCGCCTTCGCGCGCTCGCCCGCGAGCAGCGCGTCGTCCATCATGAACGCGACCGCGCGGCCCGACTCGAGCGTGTTGAACGAGTCGCCGTGGTCCTTCGCGCTGATGATGTTCATGCCCAGCTGCTTGTCGTTGTTCATCTTGCGCAGCAGGCGCTCGGACGTCGTGCCGGCGGTGGTCACGACCGTCTTGCCCTTCAGGTCGGCGAAGTCCTTCACGCCCGAATCCTTCTTCGTCATCAGGCGCGTGCCGATCACGAAGATCGTGTCGGAGAATGCGGCCTGCTGCTGACGCTCCAGGTTGTTGGTCGTCGAGCCGCACTCGATGTCGACCGTGCCGTTCTGCACGAGCGGGATGCGGTTCTGCGACGTGACCGGGATGTTCTTGACCTGCAGGTTCGGCAGGTTCAGCTTCTTCTTCACCGCGTCCACGACCTTCAACTGGAATTCGCGCGAATAGCCGACGACCTGCTGGTTCTGGTCATAGTAGGAGAACGGAATCGACGATTCGCGGTGGCCCAGCGCGATCACGCCCGTGTCCTTGATCTTCTTCAGCGTGCCGGTCTCCTGTGCGTGCGCGCCGCTCGCGAACGCGCACAGCGCCGCGACCATCAGGACTGCCTTCTGGTATTTCATTTTGGTCATCTCCTTGGCTAAAACCCGCGCCAGTGTATCAAAGTAATATTTTTGAAAGTACTGGTTGTTAACCGCACTACGAATCGCGCTGTGCGAAGCCGTCCTCCCGGCTCCGGGCGCCCGTTTCGGCGCCTGAATGCGCGCGCGGGCGATGCCGGATTCGGCATCGCCCGCGAAGGTTCATGCGCGCAATCGGGTGGATTGCGTCATGCTTTGATCGTAGTCAACCGATCGGCGATCGGCAACGACCGATCAGGGGTACAGGCCGCGCATTTCGCGCGCCATCAGGATGCGCTTGCACGCGACGATGAACGCCGCCGTACGCACCGTCACCTTGTGCTCTTCCGCGACCGCCCACACGCCGGCGAACGCTTCGCGCATCACGCGCTCGAGACGGTGGTTGATCTCGTCTTCCGTCCAGAAGAAGCTCGAGAAGTCCTGCACCCACTCGAAGTACGACACGGTCACGCCGCCCGCGTTCGCGATCACGTCGGGGATCACGAGCACGCCGTTCGCGCTCAGGATGTCGTCCGCCGCCGTCGTCGTCGGGCCGTTCGCGCCTTCGACGATGATCTTCGTGCGGATCTTCGCCGCGTTCTTTTCCGTGATCTGGTTTTCCAGCGCCGCCGGGATCAGGATGTCGGTCTCGACCGTCCAGAACTCGTCGTTCGGCATCGGCTCGGCGCCTTCGAAGCCCGCGACGCCGCCCGTGCGTGCGACGTGGTCGAGCAGCTTGTTCGAATCGAGGCCGGCCGGCTGGTAGATCGTGCCCGTGTGATCCTGCACCGCGATCACCTTCGAGCCCGCTTCCTGGAACAGCTTCGCCGCGATGCCGCCGACGTTGCCGAAGCCCTGCACCGCGATGCGCGCGCCTTCGATTTCCAGGCCCTTCTTCTTCGCCGCTTCGGAGCCGACGACGAACACGCCGCGGCCCGTTGCTTCCTTGCGGCCGAGCGAACCGCCGAGCGCGATCGGCTTGCCGGTCACGACGCCGGTCGACGTCTGGCCCTGGTTCATCGAGTACGTGTCCATCATCCACGCCATCACCTGTTCGTTGGTGTTGACGTCCGGTGCCGGAATGTCGGTGTTCGGCCCGATGATGATGCCGATTTCGCTGGTGTAGCGGCGCGTCACGCGCTCGAGCTCACCACGCGACAGCTTGCGCGGGTCGACGCGGATGCCGCCCTTCGCACCGCCGTACGGCACGTTCACTGCGGCGTTCTTCACCGACATCCATGCCGACAGCGCCATCACTTCCGACAGCGTCACGTCCTGGTGGTAGCGCACGCCGCCCTTGCCCGGGCCGCGCGACACGTTGTGCTGCACGCGATAGCCTTCGAAGTGCGCGACGGTGCCGTTGTCGAGCTCGATGGGGCAGTCGACGATCAGGATGCGCTTCGGACGCTTCAGCGTCTCGAGCCAGCGCGACAGCGAGCCGAGGTACGGCGCGACGCGATCGACCTGCTGAAGGTAGTTGCCCCACGGGCCGAGATCGTCGGCGTGAAGGTAGGACGGGATGGACTGCAGTTGCGAAGACATGGACACTCCAACGTTCAACGGATTGCGCACATTGTCGAAAAACCCGTTTTTTTTATCCAATGCCGTTTGCTTATTCGATTATGCGTTTCTTGCATGATCGTGATTTTTCGCAAATCCGCGGTCGATTTGCGCAAGAACGCCCGCGATCGGCCGTGCATCGCGGGCGTGAAAAATCGTCGTGAAAGTCGCGGGACGCCCGCCGGACGGGCGTCCGACAGGCGCCGAAAGCGGCTCGTCAGTCGCTCGCGCCCGACCGGCCCGGTTAACCGCCCACGGTTAACCGGTGGTTTCGCGCAGTTCGTCGCGCACGACGTCCCACAGCGCGCGCACGAGTTTCTGATGCGGATCGTCGCCCTGCAGCGCGAGCTTGTCGCAGTACAGGCGGATCTCCATCGTCAGCGTGAACGGATGGGTGCCGCCGCGCGCGGAACGGTCAAGCCGGATCAGGCGGCCGCTCGCCACCGCGTCCTCGACCGCGCTGTGCGGCAGGAACGCGACGCCGTGGCCCGCGAGCGCCATCGCCTTCAACCCTTCCGCCATGTCGGTTTCGTAAACACGATCGAGGAACAGCGACGTCGGTGCATTCGCCACGATGACTTCGGTCATCCGGCCGAGATACGCGTTCGGCGTATACGACAGGTACGGCACGCGCGCCTCGGCCGTGCCCGGCAGCGTATAGCGCGGCCGGCCCGCGCGGCCCGGCGCCGAAAACGCGCTGATCGGCTCGCTGCCGAGCACCAGCATGTCGTAGCGGGCCGGGTCGAGCGCGACCGGGTGGCTCGGGTGGTGGTAGCCCATCACGAGATCGCAGCCGCCCTCGACGAGCGACAGCACGGCATCGTGCACGTTCAGCGCGCGCAGCCGCGTGTGGACCTGCCCCATCTTCGCCTCGATCCGCTGCAGCCAGCGCGGAAAATACGTGAGCGACAGCGTGTGCGGCACCGCGAACTCGATCGTCGGCACCGGCGCGCCGACGTGGCCGCGCAGCAGCGTGCGCGCCTCGTGCGCCTGCGACAGCATCGTCAGCGCCTGCTCGTAGAAGATCTGGCCGGCCTGCGTGAGCCGCGTCGGATAGACCGAACGATCGATCAGTTCAGTCGCGAGCCACGCCTCGAGCGCCTGGATACGCCGCGAGAACGCGGGCTGCGACACGTGCCGCAGTTCGGCGGAGCGGCTAAAGCTGCGCGTTTCCGCGAGCGAGACGAAGTCTTCGAGCCATTTCAGTTCCATGCAGGCGGGCGCGGCGGGCGGCGGTCGGGAAGAAGCCTGCATTCTACCGGCGGGCGGGCCGGCCCGGCGGCGTGGCGGGCGCCCCGGCGAGCCGGCGCGGGCGCCTGCCGGCAGGCCGGTCGCGCGCCGCCCGGGCGCCGGGCGCGTGCCGATCGCCCGCGGCGGCCGCGGCCGGACCGGTTCGGCCGGGATCGCCCCGCGGCGATGGTAAAATGCCGGATTCTTCCCCCCTCGCTCGACCCGGCCCCAAGGCCCGCCCGATCATGTCCGACACTCGTCCCGATACGCTTTTCGCCCTCACCGCGCTCTCGCCCATCGACGGCCGCTACGCCAGCAAGACCGAAGCGCTGCGCGACTGGCTCTCCGAAGCCGCCTTCATGCGCCACCGCGTCACCGTCGAGGTGCACTGGCTGATCGCGCTGTCGCGCGCCGGCTTCGCGGAAGTCCCGCGCTTCTCCGACGCGTCCGAACAATTCCTGCTGCAGCTCGCGGAGCGCTTCACCGCGCACGACGCCGCGCGCATCAAGGAAATCGAGCGCGTGACGAACCACGACGTGAAGGCCGTCGAATACTGGCTGAAGGAATCGGTCAAGGGCCAGGCCGAACTCGAGAAGGCCAGCGAATTCATCCACTTCGCGTGCACGTCCGAAGACATCAACAACACGTCGCACGGGATGATGCTCGCCGGTGCGCGCGAGCACGTGATCGTGCCGGCGCTGCGCACGGTCCACCAGCGCCTCGTCGCGCTGTCGCACGCGCTCGCCGAGCAGCCGATGCTGTCGCGCACGCACGGCCAGCCGGCCAGCCCGACGACGCTCGGCAAGGAACTCGCGAACGTCGCCGCGCGCCTCGCACGCGCGATCACGCGCATCGAGAAGGTCGAGATCCTCGGCAAGATGAACGGCGCGGTCGGCAACTTCAACGCGCACCTGTCCGCGTATCCGGAATTCGACTGGGAAGCGTTCTCGCGCGACGTGATCGAGAACCGCCTGAAGCTCACGTTCAACCCGTACACGATCCAGATCGAACCGCACGACTACATGGCCGAGCTGTTCGACGCGGTTGCGCGCGCGAACACGATCCTGCTCGACCTCGATCGCGACGTGTGGGGCTACATCTCGGTCGGCTACTTCAAGCAGAAGACGAAGGCCGGCGAAATCGGCTCGTCGACGATGCCGCACAAGGTCAACCCGATCGACTTCGAGAACTCGGAAGGCAACCTCGGCCTCGCGAACGCGACGCTGCGCCACCTCGCCGACAAGCTGCCGGTGTCGCGCTGGCAGCGTGACCTGACCGACTCGACGGTGCTGCGCAACATGGGCGTCGCGCTCGGCTATTCGCTGCTCGCCTACGACTCGCTGATCCGCGGCCTCGACAAGCTCGAAGTCAACCCGCAGCGCCTGAACGAAGATCTCGACAACTGCTGGGAAGTGCTCGCGGAGCCGGTGCAGACGGTGATGCGCCGCTACGGCATCGAGAACCCGTACGAACAGCTGAAGGAACTGACGCGCGGCAAGGGCATCACGCGCGAAGCGCTGCAGGAATTCGTCGCCACGCTCGCGATCCCGCAGGATGCGAAGGACCGCCTGCTCGCGATGACGCCGGCGTCGTACATCGGCAAGGCCGTCGAACTCGCGAAGCGGATCGCGTAAGCGCCGCCGTCGCCGGACGGAAAAAAAGCCCGATGCGAAATTGCTCGCATCGGGCTTTTTCTTTGGCGGCTCGCGCGCGCTCGACGAAAAAAGGCGCCCCGAGGGGCGCCTGTCTCACTGCGGCATCACGATTGCCGCGAACCGCGCTCAGTGCGCGTGGCCGATCTTCGCCATCACCTGATCGACGATCTGTTCGGGCGTCAGCTCGATGCTGACCTCGATCGCCTCGTCCGGGCCCGGCTCCTCGAGTGTGTCGAGCTGGCTCTTCAGCAGCGACGGATCGAAGAAATGGCCGGTGCGGCTTTTCAGGCGCTCGTGCAACACCTCGAACGAGCCCTTCAGATACACGAACCGCACGTCGGTGTCGGTGCCGCGCAGCACGTCGCGGTACGACCGCTTCAGCGAAGAGCACGTGAACACGGCCGTCTCGCCGGCACGCTGCTTTTCCTCGATGGCCGCGCGGATCGTGCGCAGCCACGGCCAGCGGTCGTCGTCGGTCAGCGGAATGCCGTTGTGCATCTTTTCCTTGTTCGCCGCGCTGTGAAACGCGTCGCCGTCGGTATAGCTGCACGACAGGCGTTCTGCCAGCATTTCGCCGATTCGCGATTTGCCCGCGCCCGACACGCCCATTGCGATCAGAATCATTGACTACCCCTTGTTACAAAACCACGCTCAGCAGCAGCGTAAAGCTCAGACCGAGCACCGAGATGATGGTTTCAAGCAGCGACCAGGTCTTGAACGTCTGACCAACCGTCATCCCGAAGTATTCCTTGATCAGCCAGAAGCCGCCGTCGTTCACGTGCGAGAAGATCAGCGAGCCCGAGCCCGTCGCGAGCACCAGCAGCTCCGGACGAACCGCCGCGCCCGACGCCGCCGCGATCGGCGCGACGATGCCGCAGGCCGTCGTCATCGCGACCGTCGCCGAACCCGTCGCGAGACGCATCAGCGCCGCGACGAACCAGCCGAGCAGCAGCGGCGACAGGTGCGCGTGCTTCGCGGTCTCGACGATCTGCTGCGAGATCCCGCTGTCGCGCAGGACGCCGCCGAAGCCGCCGCCCGCACCGACGATCAGCGTGATGCCGGCGATCGGTGCCAGGCACTCGCCGCAGAACTTCTGGATCTGGTCGCGGTTGAAACCCTGCAGCTTGCCGAACGTGAAGAAGCTCACCAGCACGGCGATCAGCAGCGCGACGTCCGAGTTGCCGGCAAAGCGCAGCAGGCTGTTCGGCAGCGACTTCGGCGTGAAGATCAGGTCGGCCCAGCTGCCGACCAGCATCAGGATCACCGGCAGCAGGATCGTGAACAGCGTGATGCCGAAGCTCGGCAGTTCGCGCTGCTTGCCTTCCGTGTGCGATTCGACGAACTGCGCGGCGAGCGGATTGTTCTCCGGCAGCTTGACGAACTTCGAGATCATCAGCGCAAACAGCGGGCCCGCGACGATCGCGGTCGGCACGCCGACGATCAGGCCGAACGCGATCGTCTTGCCGATGTCGGCACCGTATTGCTGGACGGCCAGCAGCGCGGCCGGGTGCGGCGGAATCAGCCCGTGCACGACGGACAGGCCCGCGACCATCGGCAGGCCGACGACGAGCAGCGACTTGCCGGTGCGCTTCGCGACGTTGAACGCGATCGGGATCAGCAGCACGAAGCCGACTTCGAAGAACACCGGCAGGCCGACGATGATCGCGACGAACATCATCGCCCAATGGATGTTCTTCTCGCCGAACCAGTCGATCAGCGTGGTCGCGATCCGCTCCGCGCCGCCCGATTCGGCCATCATCTTGCCGAGCATCGTGCCGAGGCCGACGACCACCGCGATGTGGCCGAGCGTGTTGCCGTTGCCGGTCTCGAACGACTTGACGATCTTGTCCATCGGCATCCCGACCACGAGGCCGAGGCCGAGCGAGACGATGATGAGCACCAGGAACGGATAGATCTTGAACCGCGCGATCATCACGATCAGCGCGACGATCGCGATCACGGTATAAATGAGCAGCATGCTGCCTTGGACAGCCCCCATGTGGCACTCCTCCTAGGATTGTTCGAACCGGGCGAGTTGTTGCGAGTATGCCCGGCTATGCAGGTCTCCGAAACACGGGGGTTCCCACCCCGCGAGGACGCTGAATTTTACTTATCTTTACGGTCCGCGGATAGAACCGGTTCCATCAGCAAAAACCCTCGGTAAAACAAGCACTAAGCGCTCGCTTACCGAGGGTCAAACGTTCGTTTCGTACAAGTCTTAACGGGGCAGCTGGCTCGCGGCTTGCGCGAGGCGCGTGACTTCGGCCCAGTCCTGCGCGGCGAGCGCGGCCTTCGGCGTGAGCCACGAACCGCCGACGCATACGACGTTCGGCAGCTTCAGGAAATTCGGCGCGGTGTCGACCGTGATGCCGCCCGTCGGGCAGAACTTCAGCGCCGGGAACGGACCGTGGAACGCCTGCAGCATCGGCACGCCGCCGGCTTGCTGCGCGGGGAAGAACTTGACGATCTCGTAGCCGAACTCGAGCGCCTGGATGATGTCGCTCGGCGTCATCACGCCCGGCAGCAGCGGCAGGCCGGCGTCGAGGGACGCGAGGTGCAGGTCCTTCGTCAGGCCCGGCGACACGCCGAACTTCGCACCCGCGCGCTTCGCCTGCTCGCAGTGCTCGGGCTTCGTGATCGTGCCGACGCCGACGACGATGTCGTCCGCGAGCTGGCTCGCGCGCTGGATCGCCTCCAGGCCGGCCGGCGTGCGCAGCGTGATCTCGAGCACCTTGACGCCGCCCGCGTGCAACGCGCGCGACACGTGTTCGCCCTGCTCGACCGAGTCGAATGCGAGCACCGGAATCACCGGGCCCAGCTTCACGATTTCAGCAATCGTCTTCATCTGGAACACTCCTTGAAATTCATGCAGCGACGCTGACGGCCGTTTCGCCGACCAGCGTCCCGAAAACCGATGCGCCCTGCTCGGCCGGCGCGGCCGCCGCGCGGAACACGCCGAACAGTTCGCGCCCGAAACCCGTTTCGTTGTCGGCCTGGTGCAGCGGCTGCGCGACCGGGCGCGCCTGCCACTCGGCGTCGTCGACCTCGATGTCGAGGATGCCGGCTTCCGCGTCGATCACGAGCGTGTCGCCCGTCTTCACCTTGCCGAGCGGGCCGGCCAGCAGCGCTTCCGGCGACACGTGGATCACGGCCGGCACCTTGCCCGACGCACCCGACATGCGGCCGTCGGTGACGAGCGCGACGTGGAAGCCCTGATCCTGCAGCACGCCGAGCAGCGGCGTCAAACGGTGCAGCTCGGGCATCCCGTTCGCACGCGCGCCCTGGAAGCGCACGACCGCGACGAAATCGCGCTTCAGCTCGCCGCGATCGAAGGCCTCCTGCACGGCTTCCTGCGAATCGAACACGATCGCGGGCGCCGTCACCTTGCGGTGCTCGGGCGCGACCGCCGAGATCTTGATCACGCCGCGGCCGAGCCGGCCCTGCATCAGGCGCAGGCCGCCGTCCGGCTGGAACGGGTCGCGAATGCCGCGCAGCACCTTCGTGTCGTGGCTCTCGGCCGTGCCGTCGACCCACGTCAGCTTGCCGTCGATCAGCTTCGGCTCCTTCGTGTAGTGCGACAGGCCCTTGCCCGCCACGGTCGTCACGTCTTCGTGCAGCAGCCCGCCCTCGAGCAGGTTGCGCACCAGGAACGCGACGCCGCCCGCCGCGTGGAAGTGGTTCACGTCGGCCTTGCCGTTCGGGTAGATCTTCGCGAGCAGCGGCACGACCGCCGACAGCTCGTCGAAATCGTTCCAGTCGATCAGGATGCCGGCCGCGCGCGCGATCGCGACGAGGTGCAGCGTGTGGTTGGTCGAGCCGCCCGTCGCGAGCAACGCGACGATCCCGTTGACGATCGCCTTCTCGTCGATCACGTGGCCGATCGGCGTGTAGTGGCCGCGCTCGACCGTCAGGTCGAGCACGCGGCGCGCGGCTTCGGCGGTCAGCGCGTCGCGCAGCGGCGTGTGCGGATGGACGAACGCCGAACCCGGCAGGTGCAGGCCCATCAGCTCCATCAGCATCTGGTTGCTGTTCGCGGTGCCGTAGAACGTGCAGGTGCCGTGGCCGTGATATGCCGCCGATTCCGCTTCGAGCAGCGCGTCGCGGCCGACCTGGCCGGTCGCGAACTGCTGGCGGATCTTCGCCTTGTCGTCGTTCGACAGGCCACTCGTCATCGGGCCGGCCGGCACGAAGATGGTCGGCAGATGGCCGAACTGCAGCGCGCCGATCAGGAGGCCCGGCACGATCTTGTCGCAGATGCCGAGGCAGAGCGCCGCGTCGAACATGTTGTGGGTGAGCGCGATCGCGGTGCCCATCGCGATCGCCTCGCGCGAGAACAGCGACAGCTCCATGCCCGGGTTGCCCTGCGTGACGCCGTCGCACATCGCCGGCACGCCGCCCGCGAACTGCGCGACGCCGCCGTTCTCGCGCGCGGCGGCCTTGATGATGTCGGGGAAATCCTTGTACGGCGCGTGCGCGGACAGCATCTCGTTGTACGAGGACACGATGCCGATGTTCGGCTCGCGGATCGCCTTGATCTGGAACTTGTCGCTGCCTTCGAGACCCGCGAAGCCGTGCGCGAGGTTCGCGCACGACAGCGCGCCGCGCGCCGGGAACTTGCCTTGCGCGCCGTCGATGCGCTGCAGATAGGCGGAACGGGTCGATTGGCTGCGGGCGATCACGCGATCGGTGACTTTCGCCAGGGTGGGGTGCAGCGACGTCATGCTGGGCGCTCCTGTATGCCGGACGGACACCGGCGGTTGGAATCGTGGGGACGGTCGAGTGCATCGAACGAACGAAGTCAGTCTAGTAGAAAAACTACAAGCGCGCAATGCGGATCAGCATACGCGCAACTCACATCCCCGCCACCAGCAAGGCTTTCCTAGTGAAAACCCTAATCCACGGCATCGTCCACTGCAGAAATTGCCGACGATAGAGCTAGCATTTTCATGTAGATTTTCTACAATTCGATTGCGATACACTCGCTCATCCGAACCCGATTTCCATCCGCCGTCCCATGCTGCCTCGCATTGAAGCGATCCGCGCCGACCTGCGCCCGTCCGAGCGCAAGCTCGCCGACTACATCCTCGCCGCGCCGCGCGAGGTGCTCGACCTCGCGATGACCGAGCTGTCGACCCGCGCGGGCGTCAGCCAGCCGACCATCGCGCGCTTCTGCCAGGCGCTCGGCTGCAGCGGCTTTCGCGAATTCAAGATCCGGCTCGCGCAGAGCGTCGCGCCGGGCGTGTCGTCCGTGTATCGCGACGTCGAGCCCGACGAGCCCGCGCCCGGCATCATCGGCAAGGTGTTCGACCGCACGATCGGCGCGCTGATCGAGGTGCGCAACAGCCTGTCGGCCGGCAGCGTCGCCGACGCGATCGCGCTGCTGTCGAACGCGTCGCGCATCGAGTTCTACGGCGCCGGCGGCTCCGGCATCGCCGCGCAGGACATCCAGCACAAGTTCTTCCGGCTCGGCGTGCCGAGCGTCGCGTATTCGGACCCGCACACGTTCTCGATGTCGTCGGCGCTGCTCGGGCCGCACGACGTCGTCGTCGCGATCTCGAACACCGGCCGCACGCGCGACATCGTCGAGGCCGCGCGCTCCGCGCTCGCGTGCGGCGCGAAGGTCGTCGCGATCACGCAGAGCCATTCGCCGCTCGCGAAGCTCGCGACGGTGAGCCTCGCGTCGAACGTCGCGGAGGAAACCGACGTGTTCTCGCCGATGACGTCGCGCATGTCGCATCTCGCGATCGGGGATATCCTCGCGGTCGGCGTCGCGCTGTCGCGCGGGCCCGCATTGATGGAGCGCGTCGGCCGCGCGAAGGAAGCGATTACGCGCCGCCGGATCGACGACGGCACGAAGGATTGACCCACGCACGGCGCCCCGCCGGCGCATGAGCGATGCAGAACCGACGCACGGTCCGGCGCATCAGCCGCTACCCGGCACGCACGTAAACGAAGAACGGCGCCCCGCGGGGCGCCGTTGCGCTTGAGTCGGTGCGGCCAACCGGCCGCTCAGCTCAAAACGGCTTGATCACGACCAGCGCGACCGCCACGAGCATGCCGAGCACCGGCAGTTCGTTGAACACGCGATACCACTTGTCGGTGCGACGGTTCTCGCCGCGCTCGAACATCTTCAGCAGGTGCCCGCAATACGCGTGGTAGATGACGAGCAGCAGCACCACCGTCACCTTCGCATGGATCCAGCCCTGCCCCTGGCCGATGCCGATCACGAGCCACAGCCACAGCCCGCATGCGAGCGCCGGCACGGCGATCATCGTCATGAAGCGGAACAGCTTGCGCGCCATCAGCAGCAGGCGCCGCACCGCGGCCGGATCGGTCTCCATGGCCAGGTTCACGTAGATGCGCGGCAGGTAGAACAGTCCCGCGAACCACGCGGCGATCAGAACGATATGGAACGTCTTGACCCAGAGCATTGCCATCGGTTGTGCGCCTCGCTTTACTGGCGGCCTTCGCCGTGCCCGAGCACGACGTACTTCAGCGACGTGAGCCCTTCCAGGCCGACGGGGCCGCGTGCGTGCAGCTTGTCGTTCGAGATGCCGATTTCCGCACCGAGGCCGAATTCGAAGCCGTCCGCGAAGCGCGTCGACGCATTGACCATCACGCTCGCCGAATCGACTTCGCGCAGGAAGCGCATTGCGCGGTCGTGATCCTCGGTGACGATCGCATCGGTGTGGTGCGAGCCGTAATGGTTGATGTGCTCGATCGCGGCGTCGAGGCCGTCGACGACCTTGATCGCCAGCACCGGCGCGAGATATTCGGTGTGCCAGTCTTCGTCGGTCGCGTCGACGAGCGGACCGACGCCCGCCTCGGCGAGCACCGCGCGCGCGGCTGCATCGACGCGCAGCTCGACCTGCTTGTCGCGATACAGCTTGCCGAGGGGCGGCAGCAGCGCGGCTGCGATGCCGCCCGACACGAGCAGCGTTTCCATCGTGTTGCAGGTGCCGTAGCGGTGCGTCTTCGCGTTGTCGCACACCGTCAGTGCCTTGGCGAGATCGGCACGATCGTCGACGTACACGTGGCAGATGCCGTCGAGGTGCTTGATCATCGGCACGCGCGCCTCGTTGATCAGGCGCTCGATCAGGCTCTTGCCGCCGCGCGGCACGATCACGTCGACGTATTCGGTCATCGTGATCAGCTTGCCGACCGCCGCGCGATCGGCGGTCGCGACGACCTGCACCGCGTCCTGCGGCAGGCCGGCCGCCTCGAGCCCTTCGCCGATCAGCTTCGCGAGCGCCGCGTTCGATTCGAGCGCCTCGGAGCCGCCGCGCAGGATCGTCGCGTTGCCCGACTTCAGGCACAGCGCGGCCGCGTCGATCGTCACGTTCGGACGCGACTCGTAGATGATGCCGATCACGCCGAGCGGCACGCGCATCTGGCCGACCTGGATTCCGCTCGGGCGATACTTGAGATTGCCGATCTCGCCGATCGGATCGGCCAGCGACGCGACCTGGCGCAGGCCCTCGACCATCGTGTTCAGCGCCTTGTCCGACAGCGTCAGGCGGTCGATGAACGCCGCATCGAGCCCCTTTTCGCGGGCACGGGCGACGTCGCGCGCATTCGCGTCCTTCAGCGCCTGCGCGTCGCGCTCGATCGCGCGGGCCACGGCGTCGAGCGCCGCGTTCTTCGCCGCCGTGCTGGCGCGCGCCATCGCGCGGGAAGCGTGCCGGGCACGGCGGCCCAGGTCCGTCATGTACTGGTCGATATCCATCGTGTGACTCGAGAAGCGAGCCGCTTGGCGCGGCATGAATTCGTGGAGAAGCGTGAGGCGCGGCGGCAGGAAGGCCGCGCCGGCTATCGAAATATTGTAAGCGGGTTGCGATGCGTGCGCTGAAGGCCCGGACGGGGCTTAACGCCGCACGCGACCCGCGGTCGGCGGTCGTTCGCCGCGCGCGCCCGCCACCGTCATCGCGAGCTGGAACAGGCCGTCCCACGGATCGGGCGGCGGCTCGTCCTGCGTGCGGCGGCCCGGCGTGACGGCCGACAGCCCCTTCACCTGCCGGTCGAGCTTCGCGGCGAACGCGAGCGCCTTCTCGAGCACGCCTTCCGACACGCGGTTCAACGCGGGGCCGATCAGCCGCTCGCGCGGCCCCCACACGCGGTTCTCGCGCAGCAGCGTGGCCAGCGGCTTGCCGGCCGTCGTGCCGCGCTTGATCCGCAGCAGTGTGCGCAGTTCCTCGACGACGGCCCACATCACGAGCACGATCGCCTCGCCCTCGCCCTTCAGCCCGTCGATCATCCGCGCGAGCCGCGCGGCGTCGCCCGCGAGCATCGCCTCGTTCAGCTTGAACACGTCGTAGCGCGCGACGTTCAACACCGCGTCGTGCACCTGCTCGAACGTCAGCACGCCCTGCGGATAGAGCAGCCCGAGCTTCTGGATTTCCTGGTGCGCGGCGAGCAGGTTGCCCTCGACACGCTCCGCGATGAACTGCAGCGCGCGCCGGCCGTCGTCGCCGGGCGCGACGCGCTGGCCCTGCATCGACAGACGCTGGCCGATCCAGTTCGGCAGCTGCGCGCGGTCGACCGGATCGATCTTCAGCGCGACGCCGCCGTTCTGCAGCGCGGTAAACCACGCGGATTTCTGCGTTGCCGCGTCGAGGCGCGGCAACGTGACGAGCATCAGCGCATCGGGGTTCGGTGCGGCCGCGAGCGTCTTCAGCGCGTCGGCGCCTTCCTTGCCGGGCTTGCCCGACGGAATGCGCAGCTCGATCAGCTGACGCTCGCCGAACAGCGACATCGCCTGGGTCGCGCCGAGCAGCACGCTCCAGTCGAAACCGCGCTCGACCGTGTGCACCGAACGCTCGGTGAAGCCGGCCGCGCGCGCGGCCGCACGAATGCGGTCGCACGCTTCCTGCGCGAGCAGCGGCTCGTCGCCGTAGACGGTGTAGAGCCCGGCCATCCCCTTCGCGAGGTGCGGCTCCAGCGCATCAAGTCGCAATTGCATCGATACGTGCGCCGGCGATCAGAGCGGCGGCGGCGGCAGCGGTGCGCCCGGTGCAACGCCCGGCACCACGTCTTCCGGCGCCGGCGTCAGCGTGTGGACGATCGCGAGACGCCGCATCAGTTGGTCGACCGCGTCGTTCTCCATGTCGCCGTACAGGATCTCGGCTTCCTGCGCCTTCGCGTTCGTGTACTGGTCGCTGTACGTCATCGCGCGGTTCAGCGCGATCGCGCTCGGCGGGATCAGCACGGTGCCGTCCTTGCTCGTCAGCGTGTAGTTCAGCGTATAGAACAGCGCGTATTCCTGCGCCGAGCCGTACTTGTTGAGCGTCAGCGTGTTCTGCCCACGCGACTCCCACATGCGCAGCACGGCATCGGCGTCGTCCGCCGACTTGACGATCTTCGTGTCGCTGCCGGCCTCGACGAGGCGCACCAGGCGCGCCTCGACGGGCGCCGGCGCGCCGGCCACCAGCAGGCGCTTGAACGCGTAGTCCTGCTGGCCGCGCAACTGGAAACCGCATGCCGACAGCGCGAGCGCGCTGCCGACGGCGAGCATCAAAAACGATCTGCGGATCACCTTCGCTCCTTCTGTGTGCGCCCGGCGGCCAACGGCCGTCAGACGACGATGTTCACGAGGCGGCCCGGCACGACGACGATCTTCTTCGCCGGCTTGCCGTCGCTGAACTTCGCGAATGCTTCGTCGGCCACCGCCGCCGCTTCGATCGCCTCGCGGCTCGCGTCCTTCGCGACCTTCAGCGCGCCGCGCACCTTGCCGTTCACCTGCAGCACGAGTTCGATCTCGGCCTGCTCGAGCGCGGCCTCGTCGACCTTCGGCCACGGGGCGTCGAGCAGCGGGCCGAATTCGTCCGCGTAGCCGAGCGCCTTCCACAGTTCGAACGTGACGTGCGGCACGACCGGGTACAGCACGCGCAGCAGCACGCCGTACGTCTCGCGCAGCACGCCGGGCGTCGCGCCCTTCGCGCCGTCGATCGCGTTCAGCATCTTCATCGCGGCCGACACGACCGTGTTGTACTGCAGGCGCTGGTAGTCGAAATCGGCCTGCTTCAGCACGCTGTAGATCTCGCGGCGCAGCGCCTTGTCGGCATCGCCGAGCGCGGCCGCGTCGAAGCCCGCGCGCGCGGCGAGCGCTTCGCGGTTCGTCGCGCCGAAGCTCCACACGCGGCGCAGGAAGCGGCTCGCGCCTTCGACGCCCGCGCCCGACCATTCGAGCTGCTGCTCGGGCGGTGCGGCGAACATCGTGAACAGGCGCGCGGTATCGGCGCCGTACTGGTCGATCAGCACCTGAGGATCGACGCCGTTGTTCTTCGACTTCGACATCTTCTCGATGCCGCCGAGCACGACCGGCTGGCCGTCGGCGTTCAGCGTCGCGCCGACCGGGCGGCCCTTCTCGTCGAACGCGACGGTCACGTCGGCCGGGTTGTACCAGGTCTTCTTGCCCGATGCGTCTTCGCGGTAGAACGTCTCGTTCAGCACCATGCCCTGCGTCAGCAGGTTCTTCGCCGGCTCGCCGAACTTCACGAGGCCGAGGTCGCGCATCACCTTGGTCCAGAAGCGCGAATACAGCAGGTGCAGGATCGCGTGCTCGATGCCGCCGATGTATTGATCCATCGGCATCCAGTAATCGGTGCGCGCGTCGACCATCGTCTCGGCGTCCGGCGCCGTGTAGCGCGAGAAGTACCACGACGAATCGACGAAGGTGTCCATCGTGTCGGTTTCACGCTTCGCGGCCGCGCCGCACTTCGGGCACGAACAGTTCAGGAACGCTTCCGACTTCGCGAGCGGGTTGCCCGAGCCGTCCGGCACGAGGTCTTCCGGCAGCACGACCGGCAGATCCTGCTCCGGCACCGGCACGTCGCCGCACGACGGGCAGTGGATGATCGGGATCGGCGTGCCCCAGTAGCGCTGGCGCGACACGCCCCAGTCGCGCAGGCGCCACGTGACCTGCTTGTCGCCGAAGCCGCCGGCCTTCAGGTCGGCCGCGATCGCGTCGACCGCCGCGCCGTACGCGAGGCCGTCGTACTTGCCGCTGTTGATGCAGGTCGCGACTTCCTTGTCGCCGTACCACTCCTGCCATGCGTCGAGCGAGTACGTCCGGCCTTCGGCCGCGATCACCTGCTTGATCGGCAGGTCGTATTTCTTCGCGAATGCGAAATCGCGCTCGTCGTGCGCCGGCACGCCCATCACCGCGCCTTCGCCATAGCTCATCAGCACGTAGTTGCCGATCCACACCTCGACCGGCTCGCCCGTCAGCGGGTGCTGGACCGAGAAGCCGGTCGCGACGCCCTTCTTCTCCATCGTCGCGACATCGGCCTCGGCGACGCCGCCGCGCTTGCATTCGTCGATGAACGCCTGCAGTTCCGGCTTGCCCTGCGCGAGGCGCGTGGCGAGCGGGTGCTCGGCCGCGATCGCGCAGAACGTGACGCCCATGATCGTGTCGGCACGCGTCGTGAACACGCGCAGCAGCTTCTGCTCGCCGTCGAGTTCGTACGGGAAGCCGAAGTTCACGCCGAAGCTCTTGCCGATCCAGTTCTGCTGCATGATCTTCACGCGCTCGGGCCAGCCGAGGCCGTCGAGGTCGTTCAGCAGTTCATCCGCGTACTGCGTGATCCGCAGGTAGTACATCGGGATCTCGCGCTTCTCGACGAGCGCGCCCGAACGCCAGCCGCGGCCGTCGATCACCTGCTCGTTCGCGAGCACGGTCTGGTCGACCGGATCCCAGTTCACGGTGCCCGTCTTCTTGTACGCGATGCCCTTCTCGAGCATCTTCAGGAACAGCCACTGGTTCCACTTGTAGTAGTCGGGCTTGCACGTCGCGATCTCGCGCGACCAGTCGATCGCGAGGCCCATCGACTGCATCTGGCCCTTCATGTAGTCGATGTTGTCGTAGGTCCACTTCGCGGGCGGCACGCCGTTCGCCATCGCGGCGTTCTCGGCCGGCATCCCGAACGCGTCCCAGCCCATCGGCATCAGCGTGTTGTAGCCGTTCATCCGCAGATAGCGGTACATCACGTCGTTGATCGTGTAGTTGCGCACGTGACCCATGTGCAGCTTGCCGGACGGGTACGGCAGCATCGACACGCAGTAGAACTTCGGCTTCTGCGAATCTTCCTTCGTCTTGTAGGCATCGGCTGCGCGCCAGTCGCCCTGAGCGGCGGCTTCGACGTCGGCGGGTACGTATCTCTCGTGCATGGTGTGGTTCGGACTAGGCTTTAAGCGGCGCGCCACGAGGCGGGCACGCGGAAGTGGACGAAATCGGGCAGCCCGGCGGCGGGGGCAGGCTCACGGTTCTCGTGCCTGCCTCATGATCCGGATATTCGCCGGATAACCCGGAGGGTCTCCAGGTTACCCGGCGAAACCCTGCCAACCGGGCGAAAACGACGATTATACCGTTCGTGGCGGGCGGTACGGCCGGTCTCGCCGGCCGGCCCGCATTCTTGCCTGCGGGACGACACGGATGGCGCGAGCGCCCGGTGCGTCAGCCGGTCAGCGGGTCGCGCCCGCGGCGGCCGGCGCGGCGGCGCCCGCCGGCGGCACGTCGGTGACGAAGCCGATCCGCGTGAGCCCGGCGGCCTGCGCGGCGCCCATCACCTGCGCGATCACGTCGTAGCGGGTCGCGCGCGAGGCGCGCAGCCGCAGCTCGGGCGGCGCGGCGCCCGCGGCGGCGGCCCGGAAGCGCGCCGGCAGCGCGTCGAGTGCGACGGGCGCGTCGTCCCAGTAGAGCTTGCCGGCGTCGTCGATCGACAGCGTGACCGACTGCGGCGTGTCGCGCGCAACGCCGGCCGCGACCTTCGGCAGGTCGAGCCGGATCGCGTGCGTCATCAGCGGCGCGGTGATGATGAAGATGACGAGCAGCACGAGCATCACGTCGATCAGCGGCGTCATGTTGATCTCCGCCATCGGCGCGGACGTCTTGTGGTGCTCCAGCCCGCCGAATGCCATGGTCGTTCCTCCCGGCCGCGCGTCAGGCGCCCTGCGCGCACACGAATACGTGCAGGTCGCGCGCGAAGCCGTCGAGTTCCTCGGCGAGCTGCCGCACGAGCCGCCCGAGGATGTTGTAGGCAAGCACCGCGGGGATCGCGACGACGAGCCCGAACGCGGTCATGATCAGCGCCTCGCCGACCGGCCCCGCGACGTTCTCGATCTGCGCCTGCCCGCTCGCGGCGATGCTGCCGAGCGCGTGGTAGATGCCCCAGACGGTGCCGAGCAGCCCGACGAACGGCGCGGTGCTGCCGATCGACGCGAGCAGCACCTGGCCGAACTCGAGACGCCGCTGCGAGCGCAGCATCGCGTGACGCAGCGCGCGCAGCACGCGTTCGCTGCGCTCGACACGCGCGGCCAGCGCGGCCGGATCGTGTTCGTCGGCCGCATCGCGCGCGGCTTCGGCGAGCGGCACGAACACGCGCTCGCGATCGGTGCCGGCGAGCGCGGCGATGCCCGCATCGAGCGACGGCGCGCGCCAGAACGCGGCGAGCGCGCGCGGCCCCTGCCGCTTCGCACGGACCAGCAGCCAGGCTTTCATGAGGAGGAAGCACCAGCTGGCGACGGACATCGCCAGCAGCACGTAGGCGACGGCGTGCGTGATCGCATCGCCGCTTTCGAGGTAGTGGACAACGCCGGTGGGAATCGCCATCGGAGTTTCCCCGTGAGGGTCAGCGCAGGCCGAGCACGTCCTGCATGTCGAACAGGCCGGCGCCGCGCGCCGACAGGAAGCGGACCGCACGCAGCGCGCCCTGCGCGTAGGACACGCGGCTCGACGACTTGTGCGTGATCTCGATCCGTTCGCCGATCCCGGCGAACAGCACGGTGTGATCGCCGACGATGTCGCCGCCGCGCACGGCCGCGAAGCCGATCGTCGACGGGTCGCGTTCGCCCGTCACGCCATGGCGGCCGTACACCGCGCAGTCGTCGAGCGAGCGCCCGAGTGCGCCGGCCACGGCCTCGCCCATCATCAGCGCGGTGCCCGACGGTGCGTCGACCTTGTGACGGTGGTGCGCCTCGATGATCTCGATGTCGTAGCCGTGCGAGAAATGCTTCGCCGCGAATTCGAGCAGCTTCAGCGTGACGTTCACGCCGACGCTCATGTTCGCCGCGAACACGATGCCTATCTTGCCTGCCGCGGCCTGCAGCTCGGCCTTCTGCTCGGCGGTGAAGCCGGTCGTGCCGATCACGAGCTTCACGTCGTGGCGCAGCGCGGCCGCGACGTGCGCGATCGTGCCTTCCGGCCGCGTGAAGTCGATCAGATAGTCGGCCTGCGCGAACACGGCGTCGAGGTCGTCGGTCAGCTTGATCCCGGTTTCCTTGCCGAGAAACGCGCCCGCGTCCTGGCCGAGGAACGGCGAATCGGCGCGGTCGAGCGCGCCGACGAGCTGCGCGTCGGAATCGTTGAGAACGGCTTCGATCAGCATCCGGCCCATACGGCCCGATGCACCGGCAATCGCAATCTTCATGGCTTTCTACACGACAGGTCTAAAGGCGGGCGGCGCATGCCGCCCTGTTTCCGCACGCCGGCCGCTTACTGGGCCGGCGCGGTGAGCGGCTGGTTCTGCAGGTTGTCCGAGCCTTGCGGGCCGACCGGCGGCGACGCCTCGTTCGACGCGTTCGGCTGCGGCGGGCGATGGAACTGGAACTGCGGCTGGATCGCCGGCGCGGCGCCCGGCGGCTGGCCGCCCGGCACCGGCGCGCCGCCCGAGGCCTGCGCGGACGGCGTGAAGCGGCGGGCGGTCGTGCCCTGCCCGGACACCTGGTTGGTCGCGCGGTTCGCCGCGCGCGCCGCCTGGGCGTTCGCATCCTGGTCGACCGCCGCGCCGGAAACCGGCTCGACGGACGGGCTCGCGGCAGCGGTCGCCTGCGCGGCGCTCGCCGCAGCCGCGGCAGCGGCGGCTTCGGACGCCTTCTTCGCCGCGGCCGCGGCCTTCGCCTTCTTGCCGCCGCGGTCGCCGTCGATATCGGCCAGCAGGTCGAGTTCGGACGGCAGGTTCTCGGCGCCCGTCCAGCTCGCGAGGCGATCGCCCGAGAACGTCAGCACGAGGTCGCGCTGCTGGACGACGGACGTCGAGCCGCGCTTGAAGTAAAAGAGGTAATCCCAGCGGTCGGCATGGAACATGTCCGACAGCAGCGGCGTGCCGAGCAACGCGCGCACCTGCTCGCGCGTCATCCCGGCCTGCAGCTGCGCGGCCTTCTCCTGCGACACGAAGTTGCCCTGCACGACAGTGATCCGATAGGGCGTGATGCTCTGCGCGATGCGCTGCGTCACGCTGTCGTACGACGAACAACCAGCCAGCGCGGCAACGGCGGCGGCAGCGATGATGGCACTCCGCATGCGACTCCTCTGATAGTGCGAAAGGGATTCCGGGAACATTTCCGTCACCGAGCTGGCCCGCGTCGCGGGTCGCGCGTGTTTCTGGAACGGCGAAAAGCCGGTAACATTGAAGCCCTGCATTGTACTCTAGGGATGCCTAGCCATGACCAATCCGACGGATCTCAAGAATATCGGGCTAAAGGCCACCCTACCGCGCCTCAAGATTCTCGAGATCTTCCAGCAAAGCCCGGTGCGTCACCTGACGGCCGAAGATGTCTACCGCAACCTGCTCAACGAGCAGCTCGACATCGGGCTCGCCACCGTTTACCGCGTGCTGACGCAGTTCGAGCAGGCCGGCCTGCTCACGCGCAGCAACTTCGAATCCGGCAAGGCCGTGTTCGAGCTCAACGAAGGTTCGCACCACGATCACCTCGTCTGCCTCGATTGCGGCCGCGTCGAGGAATTCTTCGATGCCGAGATCGAAGGCCGCCAGCAAGCGATCGCCAAGGAACGCGGCTTCCGGCTCCAGGAACACTCGCTCGCGATGTACGGCTCCTGCACGACCGAGAACTGCCCGCACCGCAAGCACTGATCCGCACCCTGCGCGCACGCGCGACGGCCCGGCCGGCAGCTCGCCGCCCGGGCCGTGTTGTTTTCGGGATGGAAAAACGGCCCGCACGTCGCGTGCGGGCCGGGTCGGGAACGTTTTCGGTCGATTGTGCGGGACGAGGCGCCGCGTGTCGCCGGCGCGCGGCGCTCGATCCACTCGAATCCGCTCAACCCCTGACCCTACCTTCGCGCGTCAGGCCGTGCTCGCGCACGCCGGCTCGAACTCGAGCGCCCACGCGTCGTCGAGCGGAATCTCGTCGCAGTTCGGCTGCGGGCCGCCACGGTCGACGATCACGAAGTCGCTGACCGCGTCGAGCGCGAGCAGCGGATGGTGCCAGACGCCCTTCGCGTAGTTCACGCCCTGCCAGCCTTCGGCGAGGAACGCGCGCATCGCGTCGGGCCGGAACTCGCCGGCCGGCGCGACGACGATCGCATAGCGCGACACGGCCGCCAGCGGGATGAACGCCTGGCTGCCGTGCGGATGGCGCTCCATCAGCGTGATCGCCACCGGCAGCGCGCGCGGCTGCGCACGAAACACGCTGACGAGCGGCCGGCCGCCGTCCGCGCAGACGTCGATCGTCGCGAGATCGTGGAAGCGCTCGGTGGTGCCGCCGTTGATCGGGAAGTGCCGCGCGCCTTCGAGCGCGATCACGTCGCCGAACGGCGCGAAGGCCTCGCGGGTCAGGCGCTCGACGCGCAGGATATGTGGTCCGCTCATGCCGATGCCCTCCTTCAAGCCGGCTCGCCCCACAGACGCAGGCGCGACACGCCGCCATCCGGGAAGATGTTGAAGCGCACGTGCGTGACGGGGCCGAGCGTTGCGAGCTGGTCGAACGTATGCACGTGGTCCATCTGCAGCTTCTGCTCGCCGAGCAGTTCGGCCCAGAACATCGCCTGCGTGACGAGCGAATCGTCGGTGCCGCCGGCGACGTGCGCGGCCTGCAGCGAACAGCGGTCGGGGAAGTTGCCCTTGAAGAACGCCGTATCGACCTCGACGCGCCGGATGATGCCCGGCCGCGCCAGCGCGACGATCGCCCAGTCGTTGCCGGGCTCGCGGCGGCGCCGCGTTTCCCAGCCGTCGCCCATGTTCGCGCCGCGCCCCGGCATCAGCATCTGCGAGGCCGGACCGAAGTGCTGGTTGTTCGCGGCCACCAGGTAGCCGCCGTTCTCGATCGCCGCGAGATCGACGAGTTCGCCCGCCGGCACGTGGCGCCAGTCGCGCTGCGGCTGGCCGTACACGCGCAGCCGCGCGAGCCCGCCGTCCGGATACAGGTTCACGCGCAGGTGCGTGACCGGCTGCGCATCGTCGACGCTCACGTAGTGATGCGAATTGCCCTGCAGCGTCGTCGCGGGGACGATCGTGCGCCATTCGGTGTCGTCCGGCGGCGTGTCGCCGTCCACCGCACAGGCCTCGATCGACGCGGCCGGCGGAAAGTTGCCGGTGAAGTGGCTCGTATCGAGATCGACGCCGTAGATCACGCCCGGCCGCGCGAGCCGGACCACGCAGAAGTCGTGGCCGGTGGTGCGCTTGCGGCGCGTTTCCCAACCGTCCATCCACTTGCCGTGGTCGTCGTACTTGCCGGGAATGAAGACGGCCGGCTCGGGATTCAGCATGCGCTCCTTCGGCGCGAAGAATTCGTCGCTGGCGAAGAGCGCCTGCGCGCCCAGGCGCGGGTCGGCGAGGTTCATGTAGCGCCGCGTGAAGGCCGGCGCGTTCGGATCGAGGATGGGGGCTGCCATGTCGTCTCCATTATTTTGGCAAGGACCGGCGCATCGACGCGCCGGCCGCGGGACATTCGTTCGCGCGAAGCAGCCCGGGAGGCCGCTTCGCGCGCGGGTGCGCTCAGAGCGCGTGGGCCTGGTCGCCGGCGACCGGCGCGGCGCTGCCGGCTTCGTCGGCCACGTAGCGCAGTTCGCGGTTCAGCACGCGCTTCGCACGGGCCCGGTCGATGTCGTTCTCCCACACGGCGACGACCACCGTCGCGACGCAGTTGCCGATCAGGTTGGTCAGCGCGCGGGCAATGCCGACGAACCAGTCGACCGGCAGGATCAGCACGAGGCCGAGCACCGGAATCGCGGGAATCGCCGACAGCGTCGCCGCGAGGATCACGATCGCCGAACCGGGAATCCCGTGCGCGCCCTTCGACGTGACGAGCGACACGAGCAGCACGACGATCAGGTCGTGCGTGGACAGCGGCGTGTTGGTGGCCTGCGCGATGAACAGCACCGCAAGCGTCAGGTAGATCGAGAAGCCGTCGAGGTTGAACGAATAGCCGGTCGGGATCACGAGGCCGACCGTCGAATCCTTGATGCCCATGTATTCGAGCTTGCTCATCACCTGCGGCAGCACCGCGTCCGACGACGCCGTGCCGAGCACGATCGACAGTTCCTCGCGCAGGTAGCGGATCAGCTTGAACACCGAGAAGCCCGCGAGACGCATCACCGCGCCGAGCACGACCGTGACGAACACGAAGCAGCTCAGGTAGAACACCGCGACGAGGTAGCCGAGCTGCTTGAGCGACGCGACGCCGTACTTGCCGGTCGTGAACGCGATCGCGCCGAGCACGCCGAGCGGCGCGAGCTTGATGATGAAGCCGATGATGCGGAAGAACACGTGCGACAGTTCCTCGATCAGCGAATTGACGCGCTGCGCCTTGTCGCCGAGCAGCGACAGCGCCGAGCCGAACAGCACCGCGAACACGAGGATCTGCAGGATGTCGCCCTTCGCGAACGCGTCGATCGCGGTCTCGGGGATGATCTTCATCAGGTAGCCGGCCGTGTCCTTCAGGCTTTCGGCGTTCTTCGCGTACGTCGAGAGCGAGGCCGCGTCGAGCGAGCGCAGGTCGATGTTCATGCCGACGCCCGGGCGCGTGACCCATGCGAGGACGAGCCCGATGCCGAGCGCGAGCGTCGTCATGATCTCGAAGTAGACGACCGCCTTCAGGCCGACCCGGCCGACCTTCTTCAGGTCGCCCGCATTGGCCATCCCGCTGACCACGACGCAGAACACGATCGGGCCGATGACCATCTTGATGAGCTTCAGGAAGCCGTCGCCGAGCGGCCGTAGCGACTCGGCGAAATGCGGGAAGAACGCGCCGAGCGCGACCCCCAGGATCAATGCGACGACTACCCGGCCAAACAGCGAATTGAGGAATTTCGACACGGCGCTCTCCCGATCCAACGGTTGCAGTTTCGTCTGTTCATACTGGTAAGACCAGTGATGTTATGGTGGATAGTAGGAAGCCGATATAGTCGAGTCAAGGACGGACAAAATAGGGATTTCCCGCCCCTGTGCCCCGCACCGTGCGGGGGGCGGATCGTGGCTTTCCCGTAGGCCGGTCGTGCACCGCGCGCGTGCGGATTACAATGCCGGTCAGACCGGCCATCGTTCACATCATGAAAAACGTTCCGCACACCGTGACCGACGCCGCCATCGCGACGATCCGCGACCGGATCGAGGCAGGCGTGTATCCGGTCGGCAGCCTGCTGCCGGCCCAGCGCCAGCTCTCCGAGGAGCTGGAGATCAGCCGCGCGTCGCTGCGCGAGGCGCTGTCGACGCTCGAGGCGCTCGGGATGCTGCGCATCCGCGCCGGCAAGGGCGTGTACGTCGAAAGCGCGCAGGCGTCGGCCGCGCATCCGTGGCAATTCGCCGAGCAGTCGTCGCCGCCCGATACGTACCAGATGCGCTATGCGCTCGAAGGGTTCGCCGCGCGGATGGCCGCGCACGTCGTCACCGACGACGACATCGCGTGGTTCGAGGACAACCTCGCCGACCTGCACGTCGCGCTGACCGACAGCGCGCTCGACGAAGCGTCGCAGCTCGACTTCGACTTCCACATGCGGATCATCCATCTCGCGGGCAACGCGGCGATCGAGTCGGTGCTGCGCAGCAGCGCCGACATCATGAAGGAAAGCCAGCGCATGCCGTTCTACCGGCGCGAGCTGCTGCTGTCGACGTGGCACGAGCACCGCGCGATCGTCGACGCGCTGATCGCCCGCGATGCGGCCGCGGCCGGCACCGCGATCGAGATGCACATCGCGAACGCCGCGCAGCGCGCGGGCATCTTCTTCCCGACGCCGGGCACCTGACGCAGCCGCCGGCCTACGGTCGCGGCCGGCGCGGCAGCGGTTCGCCGGTCGTACCGGTCATCCCCCCGAAGGAGCGCGATACGCGAGCGCGCGCTCGATGAACGCGCGCGCCGCGACGCTACGGTACGCGCTCTTGCGCGTGAGCAGCGCGGCCGTGCGCGACGGCAGCGGCGGATCGAGTTCCAGCGCGCACAAGTCGCCGCTCTCGCGCGCGATCGCGTCGGGCAGCACCGTCGCGAGCCGCCCGCGGCGCACGAGTTCGAGCACCGCGCTGACCGTATTCGTCTCGATCGCGATCCTCGGCTGCACACCCTGCTCGATGAAATACCGGTCGATGCTCGCGCGCGTCGCGAACGCGCGGCTCAGTAGCACCAGCGGCTCGCCGGCGAGTTCGGCCGGGCTCAGCGCGCGGCGGTGGCGGGCGAGGCGGTGCGCGCGGCCCGTCACCAGGGCGAGCGGTTCGTCCCACAGCGGCAGCGCGTCGATGTCGGGCGCGCGCGGCGGCATGAACGCGAAGCCCGCATCGAGCCGGTCGTCGGCAAGCTGCGCCTCGATGCGCTCCTGCGGCATCGCGTCGATCGTCAGCGCGACGTTCGGGAAATCCGCATGGAACGCGTCGATCAGCGAGCCGCTCAGGTAGGCCGCGAAGGTCGGCATCATCGCGAGCCGCAGCGAACCGCTGCCGAGATCGGCAACGTCGTGCAGCGCTCGCTGCCCGGTGTCGAGCTCGTGCAGCGCCGCGCGCGCGTGGCGCGCATAGACCTCGCCGAATTCGGTGAGCCGCACCGTGCGGCCCGAGCGGTCGAACAACTGCACGCCGAGCATGTCCTCCAGCTGGCGGACCTGCTGCGACAGCGTCGGCTGCGACACGTGCAGCGCATCGGCCGCGCGCGTGAAGCTGCGCTGCTCGGCGACGGCCAGGAAATAGCGGATGTGGCGGAGTAGCATGGCGGCCCGGGTATTGGTAGAACCAATGGATACCATAAGGATCCAGTCTTGGACGCTATGGTGCGGTTCCCGCATCATACGCACATCCGCTCCCGAGCACGCCGCCTGGCCGCCGCACCGGAGCGGCCCGCCCGGGCCCGCCTTCCCCCGCCCGCGGCACGACGTTGTGCCGCCGCCTCGACCGGGCACCGGCCACGCGCCGCCCGGCGCGCATCGCGCGCATCGCCGTTCCGTCGACGCCGGCCCCGATTTCCGCAACCCCGCGTTGCCGACGGCCCGCGCCGCCGGCCGGCACCGCTGTTTCTTTCGCGACCATGGAACCGCATCAAGACAACCATCCTCCCCTGACCCGCGCGATGACGCTGCTGTTCGCCTGCGCGTGCGGCATCGTCATCGGCAACATCTATTACGCGCAGCCGCTGCTCGCCGCGATCGCACACAGCTTCGGCCGCCCGCCCGCCGAACTCGGCTATCTCGTCACGCTGACGCAGCTTGGCTATGCGGCGAGCCTGCTGCTGATCGTCCCGCTCGGCGACGCGGTCAACCGCCACACGCTGATCGTGCGGCTGCTCGTGCTCAACGTGATCGCGCTGGCCGCCGTCGCGTTCAGCACGAACTTCACGATGTTCGTCGTCGCGAACATCGCGCTCGGCTTCGTCACCTGCTCGACGCAGCTGCTCGTGCCGTTCGCCGCGTCGCTCGCCGACGCGCGCACGCGCGGCCGCGCGGTCGGCACCGTGATGAGCGGGCTGCTGCTCGGCATCCTGCTCGCGCGCGTCGCGGCCGGCGCGATCGCCGACGGGTTCGGCTGGCGCGCGGTGTACGGCATCGCCGCGGCGATGATCCTCGCGCTGACCGGCGTGCTCGCGGTGAAGCTGCCGAAGGATCGCCGCCACGCGCGGCTCGACTACGCGGCGCTGATGCGCTCGCTCGTCGCGCTGGTGCGCGCGCAGCCGCTGATCGCGCTGCGCTCGGCCTACGGCGCGCTCGTGTTCGCGTGCTTCAGCCTGCTCTGGACCGGCCTCACGTTCCTGTTGAGCCAGCCGCCGTACAGCTATTCCGAAGGGCAGATCGGCCTGTTCGGGATCGTCGGCGCGGTGGGCGCGCTCGCGGCGACGTCGGCCGGCCGGCTCGTCGATCGCGGCCACGGCAACGCGGCGACCGGCCTGTTCGCGGCGGCCGTGCTCGCGTCGTTCGCGCTGATCGCGGCCGGCGCGCATTCGCTCGTCGCGCTGATCGCGGGGATCCTGCTGCTCGACGTCGGCGTGCAGGGCATGCACATCTCGAACCAGAGCGTGATCTATGCACTCGCGGGCCACGCGCGCAGCCGCGTGACGACCATCTACCTGACGAGCTACTTCGTCGGCGGCGCATTCGGATCGTTCGCGGCGAGCGTCGCGTACGGCATCGACGGCTGGCGCGGCGTGTGCATCGCGGGCGCCGCGCTCGCGGGCGTGCTGATCGCCCTGTGGCTCGCGTCGCAGCGCATCGGCGCGCGTCAAGTCACGCAATGATCCGGTTTCGCACCAGCCGATGAAAAAGGCACGCTCCGCCAATCGTGGGCGTGCCTTCCTTGCCTTGTTCGCCGTCGCGCGCCATCAGCAGGAGATCATGCCGCCGCGTCCGCGAAATCGATCAGCACCTTCATCGCGCGCTGCCGGTCGCCGGCCAGCTCGAACGCGCGGTTCGCGTCGCGCATCGGGAACACGCCCGTCACGGCCGGGCGCAGGTCGACGCGCTCGGCATTGATCAGCTGCACCGCGAGCGCGAATTCCGCATGGAAGCGGAACGAGCCGCAGATCGACAGCTCCTTCGCGACCACGACGTTCTGCGGCAGGCTGACGTCGCCGCCGAGCCCGAGCTGCACGACGACGCCGCGCGGCCGCATCACGTCGAGACCGTCGCGCAGCGCGCGCGCATTGCCCGAACACTCGATCATCACGTCGAACGTGCCCTTGTCGGCACCGTAGCGCGCGACCCAGCCGGTATCGGCCGCCGCGTTGATCGTACGGTCGGCGCCGAGCGCGCGGGCGATCTCGAGCGGCGCATCGACCACGTCGGTCGCGACGATCTCCGCCGCGCCGTGCACCCGCGCCGCCGCGACCGCCAGCACGCCGATCGGCCCGCACCCCGACACGAGCACGCGCCGCCCGATCAACGGGCCCGCGCGCGACACCGCATGCAGCCCGACCGCGAACGGCTCGGCGAGCGCCGCGAGCGACAGCGGCACATGGTCCGCCACCTTCACGCACTGCGCGGCATCGCACACGAGCGCGTTGCGAAACGCGCCTTGCACGTGCGGCATGCGCATCGCGCTGCCGTAGAAGCGCATGTCGAGACACTGGTTCGGCAGCCCTTCGAGGCAGTAGCGGCATGCGCCGCACGGGCGGCTCGGATTCACCGCGACGCGATCGCCGACCTTCACCGACGTCACGTCCGGCGCGACCGCCGCCACCGTGCCGGCGACTTCATGGCCGAGCACCATCGGCTGCTGCAGCCGGATCGCGCCGAAGCCGCCGTGCCGGAAGTAATGGAGATCGGAGCCGCAGATGCCGCCCATCGCGACCTCGACGCGCACCTGGCCCGGGCCGATCTCGCCCGCGTCCTGCTCCTCGAGCCGCAGGTCGTTCGGCCCGTGGATCACGAGACACATGCAACGCATACGCATGACGTTCCTCCTTTTCTAGACGGCGCTGGTCAGCCCGCCGTCGACGAACAGCGTCTGGCCGTTCACGAAATCGGATGCGGCCGACGCGAGGAAGATCGCCGCGCCGCACAGCTCGTCGACCTGCCCCCAGCGGCCGGCCGGCGTGCGCTTGCACAGCCAGTCGGAGAACGCCGCGTCGTCGACCAGCGCGCGATTCAGCTCGGTCTCGAAATAGCCGGGCGCGAGGCCGTTCGCCTGGATGCCGTGGCGCGCCCAGTCGGCGCACATGCCTTTCGTCAGCATCCGCACCGCGCCCTTGGTCGCAGCATACGGCGCGATCGTCGGCCGGGCGAGCTCGCTCTGCACCGAGCAGATGTTGATGATCTTGCCGCGGCCGCGCGCGATCATGTGGCGCGCCACCGCCTGCGCGACGTTGAACACGCCGTCGAGGTTCACCCGCATCAGCGCGTGCCAGTCGTCCGGGTCGAACGCGTCGAGCGGCGCGCGGCGCTGGATGCCCGCGTTGTTCACGAGGATGTCGATCGCACCGACGCGCGCCTCGAAATCGTCGACCGCCGCGCGCACCTGCGCGTGCTCGGCGACGTCGAACACCGCGTAGTCGGCCGCGAAGCCTTCCTCGCGGAAATGGCGCGCGAGCGTCGCGGCCTTCTCCTCATTGCGATCGTTGATCACAATCGCCGCACCGGCCTCCGCGAGCCCGCGGGCGAGCGTCAGGCCGATCCCGCGTCCGGAACCCGTGATCAGTGCGCGGCGGCCATCCAGGCGGAACCGGTCAAGTGCGTTGTTCATCCATCTCTCCCCGTGCCATCGAGCCCACCGCCGGTCGCGGCCGGTCTCGCGTCGAGGGTATCTTCGGCGCTCGGCCGGGCGTCGCGCCAATGGTCATTTTTGATCCGGTTATCATGAAATCCGATCACCGTTCGCTGCCGCCCGCCCACAATGGAACTCAAGCAATTGCGCGCCTTCGTCACGCTCGCGGAAGAACTGCATTTCGGGCGCGCTGCACAGCGCCTGTTCATCGTGCAGTCCGCGCTGAGCATGCAGATCAAGGCGCTCGAGGAGGAGCTGGGCGCACGCCTGTTCGAGCGCGACCGTCACAAGGTCGAGCTCAGCGATACGGGGCGCGTGTTCCTGCCCGAAGCGCGGGCGACGCTGCAGCAGGCCGCGCGCGCGGAGCAGATGGCGCGGCTGTCGAGCCGCGGCGAGATCGGCACGCTGCGCATCGCGTTCGTGTCGTCGGTGCTGCCGGCGCTGCTGCCGGCCGTGCTGCGCACGATGCGCGAGCGTTATCCGCTGATCGCGCTCGAACTGAAGGATTTGCCGACGCCCGACCAGATCGCCGCGCTGCGCGACCGGCGCATCGATTTCGGGATGATCCGGCTGCCGGCCGCGTATGCGGGCATCGACACGCGCGTGGTGCTCGAGGAGGGCTTCGTGGTCGCGCTGCCGCTCGACCATCCGCTCGCCGCGCACGACACGATTTCACCGTCCGCGTTGCGCGGCCAGCCCGCGTTCGTGCTCGCGCGCCGCTACGCGCCCGGCTTTCACGACGACATGCTGCTCGCGCTGAGTCGCGCGGGCACGACGCTCGAGATCGCGCAGGAGTTCGGGGAATTCACGACGATGCTCGCACTCGTCGCGGCCGGCATGGGGATCGGGCTGATCCCGGCGGAAGCCGCGAGCGCGCTGCCGCCGAACGTGCTCGCGCGGCCGCTCGACCTGGCCGGCCACCGCAGCGGCATCGGCCTCGCGTGGACCGACCTCGACAGCCCGCTGAAGCGCGCGTTCGTCGACGCGCTCGAGCAGGTGACGGCGAACGCCGCGCAATAAAAAACCCGGCCGGGAAAAATTCCGGGCCGGGCTCGTTCGCCACGCAGGCCGCCGTGCGGCGGCCGCGCGACGTGCGGGATTACTTCGCGTTCGCGAATGCGACTGCCGTATCCAGCATGCGGTTCGAGAAACCCCACTCGTTGTCGTACCAGCTCGACACCTTGACGAGGCGGCCCGACACCTTGGTCAGCGTTGCGTCGAACGTCGACGAGGCCGGGTTGTGGTTGAAGTCGATCGACACCAGCGGTGCGTCGTTGTAGCCGAGGATGCCCTTCAGCGCGCCTTCCGATGCTTCCTTCATGATCGCGTTGACTTCCTCGACCGTCGTGTCGCGCTTCGCGATGAACGACAGGTCGACGATCGACACGTTGATCGTCGGGACGCGGATCGCGTAGCCGTCGAGCTTGCCGTTCAGTTCCGGCAGCACGAGGCCGACGGCCGACGCAGCGCCCGTCTTGGTCGGGATCTGGCTGTGGGTGGCCGAACGCGCGCGACGCAGGTCTTCGTGGTAGACGTCCGTCAGCACCTGGTCGTTCGTGTATGCGTGGATCGTCGTCATCAGGCCGGTTTCGAGGCCGATCTTGTCGTTCAGCGGCTTGACGAGCGGCGCGAGGCAGTTCGTCGTGCACGATGCGTTCGAGATGACGGTGTGCTCGGCCTTCAGCACGTCGTGGTTCACGCCGTAGACGATCGTCGCGTCGACGTCCTTGCCGCCCGGCGCCGAGATGATGACCTTCTTCGCGCCGCCCTTCAGGTGCGCGCTCGCCTTTTCCTTCGTCGTGAAGAAGCCCGTGCATTCCATCACGACGTCGACGCCCAGCTCGCCCCACGGCAGTTCTGCCGGGTTGCGGTTCGCCAGCACGCGGATCTTGTCGCCGTTCACGACGAGGTAGTCGCCGTCGACCGACACTTCGCCCGGGAACTTGCCGTGCGCGGTGTCGTACTGGGTCAGGTGCGCGTTGGTCTTCGCATCGCCCAGGTCGTTGATCGCGACGATCTCGAGATCGTGCTTCTTGCCGTTTTCATAGAACGCGCGCAGCGTGTTGCGGCCGATACGGCCGTAGCCGTTGATTGCGACGCGAATCGTCATGGTCTATCTCCTGATGGCTGAAAAAATTCGTTTCGTGCAGCTTCACGGTGCGACGCGCGCGAGGGGTGGCGCGCGTCGCGAATGCTTTTAGGCCAGCACGGCCTTCGCGGTCTCGACGACGTGCTCGACGGTGAAGCCGAAGTACTTGAACAGCACGCCGGCCGGCGCCGATTCGCCGAACGTGTCGATCCCGACGACGCCGCCTTCGAGGCCGACGTACTTGTGCCAGAACGCGGTCACGCCCGCTTCGATCGCGACGCGGCGCACGCCGTGCGGCAGCACGCGTTCGCGGTATTCGGCGTCCTGGCGGTCGAACACGTTGGTCGACGGCATCGACACGACGCGGGCCGCGATGCCCTGCTGCGCGAGCGGCTCGACGGCCTTCATCGCGAGTTCGACTTCCGAGCCCGTCGCGATCAGGATGATCTTGCGCGCGACGATCTCTTCGTCCCAGTCCTTCAGCACGTAACCGCCCTTCTCGATGTTGGCGATCTGCGCGTCGGTGCGCGGGTTGAACGCGAGGTTCTGGCGGCTGAAGATCAGGCTCGACGGACGATCGGCGGCAACCGCGTGGGTCCAGGCGACGGCCGTCTCGACCGTGTCGGCCGGACGCCAGACGTCATGGTTCGGGATCAGGCGCAGGCTCGACACGTGCTCGATCGACTGGTGCGTCGGGCCGTCTTCGCCGAGGCCGATCGAGTCGTGCGTGAACACGAAGATCGACGGGACCTTCATCAGCGACGCGACGCGCAGCGCGTTGCGGCTGTAGTCGGAGAACGTCAGGAACGTGCCGCCGAACGGCTTGTGGCCGCCGTGCAGCGCGAGGCCGTTGATCGCGGCGCTCATGCCGAATTCGCGCACGCCGTAGTTGATGTGGTTGCCGAGCAGCACGCCCGCGCCTTCCGGATTCGCGCGGACCGCCTTCGATGCCTTCCAGTTGGTCAGGTTCGAGCCGGTCAGATCGGCCGAGCCGCCGAGCAGCTCCGGCAGTGCGGCAGCGAGCCCTTCGATCGCCTGCTGCGACGCCTTGCGGGTCGCGACCGTCTCGGCGCGCTCGTTCGCACCGGCGATGATCGCCGCAGCCTTCTCGGCCCAGTCGGCCGGCAGCTTGTTGGCCATCCGGCGCTCGAATTCGGCGGCTTCTGCCGGGAACTTCGCGCGATAGGCGGCGAACGTCGCGTCCCATTCGGTCTCGGCGCGCTTGCCGGCTTCCTTCGCGTCCCATGCCGCATAGACTTCCTGCGGAATCACGAACGGCTCCCAGGTCCAGCCGAGCGCCGCGCGCGTCTTCGCGATTTCTTCCGCACCGAGCGCCGCGCCGTGCACGTCGTGGCCGCCCGCCTTGGTCGCGGCGCCCTTGCCGATCACCGTCTTGCAGCAGATCAGCGTCGGCTTGTCCGACAGCTTCGCCTTCGCGATCGCCGCGTCGACCGCGTCGACGTCATGGCCGTTCACGTTCGGGATCACGTTCCAGCCGTACGCTTCGAAGCGCTTCGGCGTGTCGTCGTGGAACCAGTTCACGACGTCGCCGTCGATCGAGATGCCGTTGTCGTCGTACAGCGCGATCAGCTTGTTCAGCTTCAGCGTGCCCGCGAGCGAGCAGGCTTCGTGCGAGATGCCTTCCATCAGGCAGCCGTCGCCGAGGAACACGTACGTGTGGTGATCGACGATCTTCGCGCCGTCACGGTTGAACTCGTCGGCCATCAGCGCTTCGCCGAGCGCCATGCCGACCGCGTTCGCGAGACCCTGGCCGAGCGGGCCGGTGGTCGTCTCGACGCCCGGCGTGATGCCGTATTCCGGGTGGCCCGGCGTCTTCGAGTGCAGCTGGCGGAAGTTCTTCAGCTCTTCCATCGGCAGGTCGTAGCCGGTCAGGTGCAGCAGCGAGTACAGCAGCATCGAGCCATGGCCGTTCGACAGCACGAAGCGGTCGCGGTCCGCCCAGTGCGGGTTCGTCGGGTTGTGCTTCAGGTGGCGCGACCAGAGCGCGACGCCGATTTCGGCCATGCCCATCGGCATGCCGGGGTGGCCGGAGTTCGCTTGCTGGACGGCGTCCATCGCGAGCGCACGGATCGCATTGGCCATCAGGGTGGTGGAGGCGGGAGACGAAGTCGTCATGTCGAGTCCGGAGAACGAGTCGAGGAAACGGGGGCACGGCGGCATCCGGAAGCTCGAGCGTCAATCGTTCCCGGCGCGCAGTGCGGCGCCTGACGGACGCGAAGCGGACGGAGCCTACGGACGGGGCTGCAAAGCTCGTCATTTTAACAGATGGGCTGACATTTCCCTTGTCGGCGCGTAGTGTTCCGGCACGGTTTTCCGCCAAACCGCCCGCCTCCTATAATTCAGACGTCGGAACTGTCTGCCCGAGCGGCCCGCCCGTGAACACGACCCTTCTCTTCCATCCCACGCCCGACGTCGCGTACGGCTTCCCGAACGCACGCCGGCTCGCGCACGTCGCGTCGCCGCACCAGCACATCGAGGTCTGGGAAACCCCGCAGCTCGGCCGCCTGTTCACGCTGGACGGCCGGCCGATGACGTCGGTCGGCGACGAATACGTGTACCACGAGTGCATGACGCACCCGGCCGCGCTCGCGCACCCGTGCCCGAGGAAGGCGCTCGTGCTCGGCGGGGGCGACGGCGGTGCCGCGCGTCAGCTGCTCAAGCACGCGTGCATCGAGCGGATCGTCGTCGCGGAGCTCGACGACGAGGTCGTCGGCATGGCGCGCCGCTATCTCGACGACGTGCACCAGGGCGCGCTCGACGACCCGCGCGTCGCGATCGTGATCGGCGACGCCGCGCATTTCGTCGCGTCGACCGTCGAGCATTTCGATCTCGTCGTGTTCGACCTCACGCCGCCCGACTCGCCGGCGGCCGGCCTCTATACGCGCGAGTTCTACGCGCGGCTCAAGCGGATCCTCACGCCGTGCGGCGCGATCTCGATGCATCTCGGCTCGCCGGTGTTCCACACGGCGCGCATCGCCGCGCTGCTCGACGACCTGCGCGCGAGCTTCGCGGTCGTCGATCCGCTGTCCGCGCACGTGCCGCTGTACGGATCCCAGTGGCTGATGGCGATCGCGAGCGACACGCTCGACGCGGCCGCTCTGTTTGCTCACGACATCGACGAACGGCTCGCCGCACGCCGCGTGCAGGGCTTGCGCTACTACGACGCGCGACTCCATGCGGCCCTCTTTGCCCTGCCGCGCGCGCTGCGCGATACACTGGGCGTTCGCCGCTGAGCTTCCGGGCGGACGCATCGCTCCGCGGGCGGGCCGCGCTTTCTCGCGCGCCCGACCCGCCACGCGCGGGCCCGGCGCGACGCAGGCGGCCCGCCTGCGTATCCTCTGCCCGGCGCGGTGCCGCCCCGGGCACCCGCGCGCCAATATCCGTTGGACTGCAAAGCATGGGACCGGAGTCACCGCTCAAGCGCCAACCCCGTTCGACAGGAGATTTCATGACCGATCCACGTCCGGCCAACGTGCCTTGGTTGACGCCTTACCTGGCCGTGCGCAATGCGCACGCGACCATCGAGTTCTTCAAGGCCGCTTTCGGCTTCGAATTGCGCGACGTCCTCGACGAGGACGGCGCGATCATGCACGTCGAGATGACCTACCGCGGGCAGCTGATCGTGATGTTCGCGCCCGAAGGCGCATTCGGCTCGATCGCGCTCACGCCGAAGAGTGCGCACGCAACCGCTCCGCAGTCTTTCTACCTGTATGTCGACGACGTCGACGCAACCTGGCAGCGCGCGCTCGACGCGGGCGCGCAATCGCTGACCTCGCCGCAAGATCAGTTCTGGGGCGACCGCTTCGCCCAGATCGAGGATCTCGACGGCTACCGCTGGGCGCTCGCGCGCCGCCTGGCTGCATGAACGGAGCCGCGATACGCATGAGTGAAGCCACCACCACCGCGGCCGTGCCGCGTTTCTTCGTCGAAGCGGCGCTGCGCGCCGATACGACGCTCGCGTTGCCGGCCGACGTCGCGCGGCACGCGCAAGTGCTGCGGCTGCAGCCCGGCGACGCGCTCGCGCTGTTCGACGGCAGCGGCGGCCAGTACCGCGCGCGGCTCGTCGAGATCGACAAGCGCGGCGCGCTCGCGCAGCTCGAAGGGTTCGATCCGGCCGAGGCCGAGCCGCCCTATCGCGTGACGCTGGCGCAAGGCATCGCCGGCGGCGACAAGATGGACTGGGTGATCGAGAAGGCCGTCGAGCTCGGCGTCGCGGCGGTCGTGCCGCTGTCGACGGCGCGCGGCGTCGTGAAACTGTCCGGCGAGCGCGCGGACAAGCGCGTCGCGCACTGGCGCGGCGTCGTGCGCGCGTCGTGCGAGCAATGCGGGCGCAACCGCGTGCCCGACGTCGCGCCGGTACGCGGCTTCGGCGCGTGGCTCGATACGCTGCCGGCCGCGCCGGCCGACGGCGAGCTGCGGTTGCTGCTGTCGCCGCGCGCGAGCATCCCGTTTGCGTCGCTGCCCGACGCGCCGCCCGCGGCGGCCGTCACGCTGCTGATCGGGCCCGAAGGCGGGCTGTCGCCCGACGAGGAACACGCGGCCCGCGCGCACGGGTTCACCGCGTTGTCGCTCGGCCCGCGCGTGCTGCGCACCGAGACGGCCGGCGCGGCCGTGCTGGCGGCGCTGGCCGCGCGCTGGGGCGGATGGTGATGCGTCGGGGCGCGGCCGGCGTGGCATGCGCCCGAAACGACCGACGCCGGCCCGATGCCTGACGCACGTTCGGACCGACGCCGCGCGTGACTTCCCGGCGCCCATCGGCCGGAACGCAGACGCAAAAAAGCCCGCGCGATGCGGGCTTTTTGCCGAATCGGCCGCGCTCGGGCGGCCAGTGGATCCGCGCTTTACGCGAACGAATAGAACACGCGGAACGCGACCTTGCGCTCGGCCCAGAACTCGGCGGCTTCGCGGAACACGTCGAGCAGCGTCTCGCGCCCTTCCTTGTCGAATTTCTGCGCGATCGGCAACCCTTCGAGAACGATCACGAAACCTGGCTGCGCGCCGGCCTTCGCGACGAGGTCGGTCAGGCAGTCGTACAGCGCGTCGTAGTTCTTGCCGAAATGCTTCGGAAACAGGAACGACGTCGCGATCGTCTCCATCACTTCCTGCTTCGACTGCGCGGCACCGCAATACGCGTACAGGAAATGCTGGCCGAGCCGGCCGGCTTCGTCGGCGAGATCCTGCACGCGGAACGCGCGGATCGACTGCACGAGATTGGGTCGCACGGTCGTGAAAAGGCTCATAGGCTCCTCGTTCGATGAAAGCCCGGGCTCGGCTTCCTGTTGCTCCGCCGCGACGCCTGCCTGTGCCGCCGCGTGAAGTTGGATCACGCGCTGAAACAGGTTGCCGTCGCCGGCCGCGAACAGTTCCGCCGCCGCCGTATCGTGCGCGTAGATGGAGTCGCTCATGCCGTTCATCCCGAAGTCATTCAACAATACGTTTAAAACTGTTGTAGTGGTCGTCCGTGTAATAACAGTTGTCGATCCGGCGCAATGGCCCGCCACAGACGATCCGGCGCGCGCCGCGATTGCGCGCGCGCGGCGTCGGCACCGTGTACTCGTGGTAGTAGCCGCGCTTCGCCTTCGGCAGGATCCGCTCGCGGTTGCCGAAGACGACGCCGTCCTTCTCGTACGGATAGGGGCCACCGGCGCCGATCAGGCCAAGCGTGGTCACGGCCTCGCGCGGCAGGCGGGCGGTCGGGATCGTATCGACCCCGCCGACGGCCAGGTCGGCCGAAACGGCCTGCCGTGCGAAAGCGGCGGAAACCAGACTGCCCGTCGGTGTACCGACGATACCCATCGCGAACATCGCGAAGACGGACGCGAGCGCGCCGTTGCGGAGCCACTTGCGTGCCATGAACCAGGGTTCCCGCTGTTAAATCAAGTAGTTGACGACCAACCAAAGGCGTTAGCGTAGCGCTATTGTCCGCGCGAATCAATGTTCGTTTGGGAACCGAAAGGCTGGCTCCGCCCGGAATCGCGCATTTTTCACCGAAAAAAGACTACATTTATCTTACATGAGATAAAATATCCGCGGCATCTCTCGCATGGCAAGACCTGCCTCCTTGCCACGCTCGCTAGCCTAGGGGGAGAGATGCCGCTGTTGCTTATGGGAAGCGCGTTTGCGCCCTGCCCGCGGCGTGCCCATTGCGGGCACGCCTCTTTTTGCTTTTGTTTACAATTTTGCCCGCCGCGCGGCAGCGGTTCGACCGGCGCCGCGCGTTCATTCCGCTCAGCGTGCGGCGTTCACGTCGGCGACCAGCAGCGCCGCCATGTTGACGATGCGGCGAACGGTCGCCGATTCGGTCAGCACGTGCACCGGCTGGGCCGCGCCCAGCAGGATCGGCCCGATCGCGATGTTGTTGCCGGCCGCCGTCTTCAGCAGGTTGTACGCGATGTTCGCGGCATCGATGTTCGGCAGGATCAGCAGGTTCGCGTCGCCTTCCAGCGTCGATTCCGGCAGGATTTCCTTGCGCAGCGCCGCGTCGAGCGCGACGTCGCCGTGCATTTCGCCGTCGACCTTCAATTCCGGCGCACGTTCCTGCAGGATCGCGAGCGTATCGCGCATCTTCTGCGCCGAAGGCGCGTTGCTCGTGCCGAAGTTCGAGTGCGACAGCAGCGCGACCTTCGGTTCGATGCCGAAGCGGCGCACTTCCTCGGCAGCCATGATCGTGATCTCGGCGAGTTGCTCCGGGGTCGGATCCACGTTCACGTGCGTGTCGACCAGGAAGATCTGGCGGCCCGGCAGCACGAGGCCGTTCATCGCCGCGTACACGCTGCAGCCCGGGCGCTTGCCGATCACCTGGTCGATGAAGTGCAGGTGGCGGTGCGTGGTGCTGATCGTGCCGCAGATCATCCCGTCCGCCTCGCCCTTCTTCACCAGCATCGAGCCGATCAGCGTCGTGCGGCGGCGCATCTCGACACGGGCCAGCTGCTCGCTGATGCCCTTGCGCGCCATCATCTTGTGGTACGTCTGCCAGAAATCGCGGTAGCGCTCGTCGTGCTCGGTGTTGACGACCGTGAAGTCGGTACCCGGCGTGAGGCGCAGGCCGTAACGCTGGATACGGTGCTCGATCACCGACGGACGGCCGATCAGGATCGGCTTCGCGAGTTTCTCGTCGACGATGATCTGGACGGCGCGCAGCACGCGCTCTTCCTCGCCTTCCGCGAACACGACCCGCTTCTTCTCCGCCGGCGCGCTGCGCGCGAGCTGGAAGATCGGCTTCATCGTCGTGCCGCTGTGATACACGAATTGCTGCAGGTGCTGCTTGTAGGCTTCCATGTCCTCGATCGGGCGCGTCGCGACGCCGCCGTCCATCGCGGCCTGCGCGACGGCCGGCGCGATCTTGACGATCAGGCGCGGATCGAACGGCTTCGGAATCAGGTATTCGGGCCCGAACGACAGGTCCTGGATCCCGTAGGCAGTCGCGACGATGTCGCTCTGCTCGTGCTGCGCGAGTTCGGCGATCGCGTTGACGGCCGCGATTTCCATTTCACGCGTGATCGTCGTCGCGCCGACGTCGAGCGCGCCGCGAAAGATGAACGGGAAGCACAGGACGTTGTTGACCTGGTTCGGGTAGTCGGTGCGGCCGGTCGCGAGAATCGCGTCGGGGCGCACTTCGAGCGCCAGTTCCGGCAGGATTTCCGGCGTCGGGTTCGCGAGCGCGAGGATCAGCGGGCGCTCGGCCATGCCCTTCACCATCTCCTGCTTCAGCACGCCGGCGGCCGACAGGCCGAGGAAGATGTCCGCGCCGTCGATCACCTCGGCCAGCGTGCGGGCTTCGGTTTCCCGGGCGAAACGCTCCTTGTCCGGATCCATCAGCTCGGTGCGGCCCTTGTAGACCACGCCGGCCAGGTCGGTCACCGTGATGTTCTCGAGCGGCAGGCCGATGTCGACCAGCAGGTCCAGGCAGGCCAGCGCGGCCGCGCCAGCGCCCGACGCGACGAGTTTCACCTTCTTGATGTCCTTGCCGACGACCTTCAGGCCGTTCGTGACGGCCGCGGCCACGACGATCGCGGTGCCGTGCTGGTCGTCGTGGAACACCGGGATCTTCATCCGCTTGCGCGCTTCGCGCTCGACGATGAAGCAGTCCGGCGCCTTGATGTCTTCCAGGTTGATCCCGCCGAAGGTCGGCTCCAGCGCGGCGATCACGTCGACCAGCTTGTGCGGGTCCGACTCGTTCAGCTCGATGTCGAACACGTCGATGCCGGCGAACTTCTTGAACAGTACCGCCTTGCCTTCCATCACCGGCTTCGACGCGAGCGGGCCGATGTTGCCGAGCCCCAGCACCGCCGTGCCGTTCGTGACGACGCCGACCAGGTTGCTGCGCGCGGTGAAGCGCGCGGCGTTCAGCGGGTTCTCGACGATCTCCTCGCACGCATACGCGACACCCGGCGAATACGCGAGCGCGAGGTCGCGCTGGTTGATCATCTGCTTGGTCGGTGCGATCGCGATCTTCCCCGGAGTCGGGAATTCGTGATAGTCGAGAGCGGCTTCGCGGAGCTTGGCTTTGGAGGAGGCTTGGGTCGACATGTGTCTCGTGGCGGGCGGATTAGAATGACTGTTCGACGGCATTGTAGCGCCAATCGAAGGCCGTCAGACCGGCGATTCGGGTGCGACAGCCGCGACATAAATGTACTGAACGGTGCAGGAACGGCACCGCTCGCTGCGTACAATGCCATTCCTTTCACCGCTTCCGGGTTCCTCCGCCGTGCCAGCCGCCCTGTCCGAGTTTTCGCTGATCGATCGCTTCTTCGCGCGCCGCGCGGCCCGGGGGGCGCGTGCGTCGACGCTCGGCATCGGTGACGATTGCGCGCTGATCGCGCCGCGATCCGGAAAATTGCTGGCCATTTCGACGGACATGCTGGTCGAGGGCCGCCACTTCTTCCCTGACGTCGCGCCCGACGCGCTCGGCCACAAGACGCTCGCGGTCAACCTGTCGGATCTCGCGGCGATGGGCGCCGAGCCGCGCGCGTTCACGCTCGCGTGCGCGCTGCCGCGCGCCGACGCGGCGTGGCTCGAGGCGTTCAGCAACGGCCTGTTCGCGCTCGCCGAGCGGTTCGGCTGCGAGCTGATCGGCGGCGACACGACGAGCGGGCCGCTGAACCTGTGCGTGACCGTGTTCGGCGAAGTCGCGCCGGATGCGGCGCTGCGGCGCGACGCCGCGCGCGACGGCGACGACGTCTGGGTGTCCGGCACGCTCGGCGACGCGCGCGCGGGGCTCGGGCTCGCGCGCGGCGAATGGAGCGCCGGCGCGGCCGAAGCCGCCGCGTTCCGGCAGGCACTCGAGCGCCCGGAGCCGCGCATTGCGCTCGGGCTCGCGCTCGCGGGCGTCGCGCATGCGGCGCTCGACATCTCGGACGGCCTCGCCGGCGACCTGCGGCACATCCTGACCCGCTCGAACGTGCGCGCCGAGATCGACGCCGACGCGGTTCCGCGCTCGGCCGCGCTCGCGACGCTGCCGCCCGACGTGCAGCGAAGCTGCACGCTGGCCGGCGGCGACGACTACGAGCTGTGCTTCACCGCGCCGGCCGCGGCCCGCGCCGCGGTCGAGGCAGCGGGCGCGAGCGCCGGGGTTCCGGTCACGCGAGTCGGTACAATACATGCGTTGTCCTCGCCGTCGGAGCAGCCCGCGATCGCGTGGCACGACGCCGCCGGCGCGCCCCTGACTCTCACGTTGCACGGTTTCGACCACTTCCATGCAGACTGACCCGACGACCGCGCAATCCGCGGCCGCGCCAGGCGCCGCCCGCAACGCGCCGCGGCGCGCCACCGTGCGCTTCATGCTGTCGCACCCGGCGCACATCGTGTCGCTCGGCTTCGGCAGCGGGCTCGCGCCGTTCATGCCCGGCACGTTCGGCACGCTGTTCGGCTGGCTCGCGTTCGTCGTGCTCAACCGCTACCTGACGGTGCCCGAATGGTGGGCGCTGATCGCGGTCGGTTTCGCGGCGGGCACGTGGGTCACCGGTTTCACCGCACGCAGGATGGGCACGAGCGATCCGGGCGCCGTCGTCTGGGACGAGATCGTCGCGATCTGGCTCGTGATGCTGTTCGTCACGCCCGCGACCTTCATCGGCCAGTTGTGGGCGTTCGTCGTGTTCCGCTGCTTCGACATGCTCAAGCCGCCGCCGATCCGCTATTTCGACCGTCGCGTGAAAGGCGGGCTCGGCATCATGGTCGACGACCTGATCGCCGCGTTCATGACGCTGCTCGTGATCGCGTTCTGGCGCTCCGTCGTCGGCTGACCGATTTCCCGACTCCCGTTTCCCGACGCGCATGCCAACCGATTCCGTCGTCCATCAGCTTGCGATCCGCGCAGGCAACAAGCTGCGTGACGAGCACCTGTCGCTCGCCACCGCCGAATCCTGCACGGGCGGCATGATCGCCGCCGCGATCACCGACATCTCCGGCAGCAGCCAGTGGTTCGAGCGCGGCTTCGTCACCTACTCGAACCAGGCCAAGATCGAGATGATCGGCGTGCCGCCCGACCTGATCGAGAAACACGGCGCCGTCAGCGAGCCGGTCGCGCGCGCGATGGCCGAGGGCGCGCTGCGCAACAGCCGCGCGCAGGTCGCGCTGTCGGTCACCGGCATCGCCGGCCCGGCGGGCGGCAGCGAGAAGAAGCCGGTCGGCACCGTGTCGTTCGCATGGAGCAACCGGCTGCATACCGACGTCGAAACGCTCGTGTTCAAGGGCGACCGCGAGCAGATCCGCACGCAGGCGGCCGCGCATGCGCTGCGCGGGCTGCTCAAGCTGCTCGACGAACGCGAAGGCTGATTCCCCCGCGCGACGGCAGGGGCGGCCGCCGCCCCTCGCCGCTTACTGGATCGCGTCGGGCTTCACGACGATCCAGTTCTTGTCCGCCGTGACCGGCAGGCCGAGCGCCTTCTGCTGCGCGGCCGATTCGTCCGACCATGCGCGGATCTGCGCCATCTGCTTGTCCTTCTTGTTCACCCACACGCGCACGCCGCCGCGCGCGACGTCGGTCGCGTTCAGCAGCATGTAGCCGTCGGATTTCGGCGTGTCGCCCGCGACGAGCACCGGCTTCTTCCACTGGTCGATCCAGCCGGCGATCGAGCCGAGCTTGCCTTCGTACCACGTCATCGGATTCATCAGGAACGGCGTGATCACGAGATTGCGGTTCGCGGCCTCGTCGTACTTGCCGGCCTTGATCTGCAGCCGCGACGTGGTCAGCGCGCCCGTCGCCGGGTCGCGCAGCAGCGTCGTCACGCCGATCACGTTCTGCGGCTTCACGTTGTAGCCGTATTTCGGATCGGACAGCACAAGCCGCGCGAGCTCCTCGTGCGCGGCGGTCATCACGTACACCTCGATACCGTTCTCGTGCAGCGCGTTGTACAGCTCCTGCATGCCGCGGAAGAAGCGCGGCGGGTTCGCGGTGCCGTCGACGACCTTGTCGCCCTGCCAGTAGCGGATCGGCACCGGCTTGCCGTCGGCGAGCATCGCGTCGACATGGCGCTTCAGGTCGGCCAGCGACAGCCCCGCGAACGCCTGCGCGATCCACGGGTAGCAGACCAGGTCGTCGATCTCGCAGAGCCGGTAGTAGTAGCTCGTCAGCGACTCCTTGTAGTCGGCCGAATCCTTGAACGGGATCAGCTTCAGCGACGGATCGAGCGAGTCGCGCGTCAGCACGCCGCGGTTCTCGAGATACGGCAGCAGCGACTCCTCGAGATCGTAGCGATAGGTCGTGTTGTCGGCGTCGAACACCGCGTAGTCGCCGCGGTTCGCGTGCGCGGCGATCATCGCGTTCAGCGCCTTCGCGCTGTCCGCCGGCCAGTGCGACAGGTCCGCCGCGTGGGCGAACGACATGCACAACGACGCGGCAAGCGCGCTCAGAAGACGTCGGGACAGCTTGGGCATGGCGCCGCTCCTTTTATGACATTCTGGTGACGGATCGATGACAAGCGGCAGCATCGCGCGATTGTGGCGCGGGCATGCGGTGCGCAAGCGACGGGAAGTTGTTCGCGTGCGCCAGGACGGCAAACACGCGAGGCAGGCGCGCGGCCCGCAGATGCGGGTTCGGCATTGAAGGGCCGCCCGGGCGGGCGGCCTGTGGCTCAGCGATATTTCAGCGATGCGCGTTGATCGTATCGCGCGTCTTCTGCGCGGCGAGCGCGGCGGCTTCGGCGAAATCCTCGCCCTTGCTCGCGTACAGGATCGCGCGCGACGAGTTGATCATCATCCCGCTGCCGTCGGCGGTGCGGCCCGCGTTGACGGTCGCCTGCACGTCGCCGCCCTGCGCGCCGATGCCGGGGATCAGGAGCGGCATGTCGCCGACGATCCCGCGCACGATCTCGATCTCCTTCGGGAACGTCGCGCCGACCACGAGGCCGAGCTGGCCGTTCTTCGCATTCCACTTGTTCGCCGCGAGGTCGGCCACGACCTGGTACAGCGGCCGGCCACCCGTTTCGAGGAACTGCAGGTCCGACCCGCCCGGGTTCGACGTGCGGCACAGCACGATCACGCCCTTGCCTTCATGCTCGAAGTACGGCTCGACCGAGTCGTAGCCCATGTACGGGTTCACGGTGACCGCGTCCGCGCGATAGCGCTCGAACGCTTCGCGCGCGTACTGCTCGGCGGTGCTGCCGATGTCGCCGCGCTTCGCGTCGAGGATCACGGGCAGGCCCGGATGCTGGAGGTGGATGTGCGCGATCAGCCGCTCGAGCTGATCTTCCGCGCGATGCGCGGCGAAGTACGCGATCTGCGGCTTGAACGCGCTCGCGTACTGCGCGGTCGCGTCGACGATCTGCCGGCAGAACTCGAAGATCGCGTCGGGCTGGCCGTCGAACTGCACGGGAAAACGCGACGGCTCGGGATCGAGGCCGACGCACAGCAGCGAATTCGTGCGCTGCCACGCGGCGCGCAGCGATTCGATGAAAGTAAGCGGGGAAGACATGGCGGATACTCGCGGCAAACCGTTGATAGACCGCGTATTTTACCCGCGTCGCCGGCGGCCTTCGCGCACGGCGGCGTCGACCCGTGCATCGGCCCGCTCGACGGTGAACGCGAAACGCCGCGTGAGCCGCTCGCCCGGCGCGAGCAGCGTCATCCCGTGCGCGGCCGCGCCGCCCGGCAGGTTCACCGCATTGATCGGATGATCGACCGGCTCGAAGCAGAAGAACGACTCGCCGGGCGGCGTATAGAGCACGTACGCATCGGCGTCGGCCGCGATCGTCAGCAACAGCCCGCGGCGCGGCCAGCTCACCGTCGCGTGGCCGCCCCAGCCGGTGAACGCGTGATTGACGAGCGTCGCCGGCAACGGATACGCGACGCCGAACTGCCAGGCCGGCGGCACGCACACGTGCCGCACCGGCAGGAAATCCGCGCCCGACAGCCACAGGCCGCCCGCGGCCGCAGCCAGCTCGGTCGCGTCGTCGCGCACCAGGAACGGGTGCAAGCCGAGCCCGAACGGCAGCCGTGCGCGCCCAGCATTCTCGATCGTCAGCGCGATCGACAGCGTCGTGTCGTCGAGCGCGAACGACTGGATCGCACGAAACGCGTACGGCGCGCCGCTCGCGCGATCGAGCGACAGCTGCAGCGTGGTGTCGGTCGCGTCGTCCACCTGCCACGGCGCGAGCCAGCCGTCGCCGTGGATCGGCAGCGGCTCGTCGCGGCGGTTGCGCGGCACCGCGACGCTGCGCCCGTCGCATTCGAAGCGACCGTTGCCGATCCGGTTCGAATACGGCAGCAGCGGATAGCACGCGAGTGCGTTCGGGTCCGTCGCCGTCTCCGGGTGTTCGCAGCGTCGGAACACCGGTACCAGCGCACCGTGGTCGCCGCGCCAGTCGAAGCGCGCGATGCCGCCGCCGAGGTGGGGCAGCACGTCGAGCCGCAGCGCCGCGTTCGACAGCGTGACGCCCGCCGCATGCGCGGCGCCGACGCCCTGCGCGAACGTGGCGGTCTGCGGGCCGGCGCTGACCGGCTGCGCGGCGGCAGCCAGGCGCGCACGGCGCGACTGGCTCGTGGACGACGACGATGCGCGCGAGGACGTGGCGGTCATGGTGAACTCCTTTGCTTCGTCGATGAAGCGATACGGATCGTCGCGCGGTGCCGCGCGAACACGGACATCGGCAATCAGGCCCAGCCGCCGTCGACCACCACGTCCTGCGCGGTGATCATCCGGCTGTCGTCGGCCGCGAGAAACAGCGCCATCCGGGCGAGATCGTCCGGCAGCAGCTCGGCGTCGATGCACTGGCCGGCCTTGATCGCCGCCCGGCCCGCGTCGTCGAGCCACAGCCTGCGCTGCTTGTCGGTCATCACCCAGCCGGGCACCAGCGAATTCACGCGGATCCCGAACGGGCCGAGATCGCGCGCGAGCCCGCGGGTGAGGCCCTGCACGGCGGCCTTCGCCATCACGTAGACGGGATAACCGCCGTTCTTCAGCATCCAGCTGATCGAGCCGAGATTGATGATCGCGCCGCCGCCGCGCTGCTTCATGTCGTCGATCACCGCCTGCGCGGCGAAGAACTGGTGGCGCAGGTTCACCGCGATGCCCGCGTCGAACGACGCGGGCGTCACGTCGCCGATCGCGTGGCGCGTGTCGTTCGCCGCGTTGTTCACGAGCACCGCGATCGCGCCGATCCGTACGCGGATCGTGTCGATCGCATGGCGCAGCGCGTCGATGTCGGTGAGGTCGCACGGGAGGAACAGCGGCGCGTGACGTACGTCCGGCGCCTGCGCGAGGCTTTCCGCGAGCGCCTGGCCCGCCTGTGCGTCGAGATCGACGAACGCCACGCGCGCGCCCTGCCGCGCGAAGTGCTCGACGAACGCCGCGCCGATGCCGGTCGCGCCGCCCGTGATCAGCACCGCGCGATCCTCGAGGCTCGGGTAGCGCGCATAACGCGCGTCGCTCGCGGCGCGCGGATCCGGCGCGGAAGTTTCGATGGTCATGCGAATCGTCTCCGTGGAATCGGTCAGTCGCGTACGCCGCGGTTCTTCAGCTGGTCGAGCAGCACGGCCGCGAGCAGGATCGCGCCGCGCACCAGGTACTGGTAGAACGCGTCGATGTTCAGCAGGTTCATCACGTTCTCGACGGTGCCCATGATCAGCACGCCGATCACGACGCCCGAGATCGTCGCGCGGCCGCCCATCAGCGACACGCCGCCGAGCACGCACGCGGAGATCACGTTCAGCTCGAAGCCCTGCGCGGCGTTCGGCTGGCCCGACGTGATGCGCGACGCGAGGATCACGCCGGCGAGCGCCGTCACCGCGCCCTGGATCAGGAAGATGTACACGCGCGTGCGTTCGACGTTGATCCCCGCGAGACGCGACGCCTCGGGGTTGCCGCCGATCGCGAGCGTGTTGCGGCCGTACACGGTCTGGTTCAGCAGCACGCCGAACACGATGAAGCACAGCAGCGTGACCCAGATCGGCAGCGACACGCCGAAGAGCGTGAGCCCGCCGAGCGCGATGAAGGTATCCGACGACACGCCGACCGCCTGCCCCTTCGACACGATGAAGCCGAGCCCGCGCACGATTTCCATCGTCGCGAGCGTCGTGATCAGCGCGTTGATGCGCAGGTACGCGATCACCGCGCCGTTCACGAAGCCGATCGCGGCGCCTGCCGCGACCGCCGCGACGATCGCGACGAACGTGTTGTCGGTCGCGTTCAGCACCATCGCGCACAGCACGCCCGAGAACGCGACGGTCGAGCCGATCGACAGGTCGAAGTCGCGCGACGCCAGACAGAACATCATCGTGCACGCGACCATCCCGATCTGCGAGATCGACAGCGCGAGGCCGAGCATGTTGTCGATCGAGAAGAAGTGATCGACCGTCAGCGACATCGTCAAGAACATCACCGCGAAGATCGCAATGAGGCTGTATTCGGTGAGGTGCTGCCACCACTTCTGGCGGTCGCTCTGCTGCGGAACCAGCGCGTCGGCCGACGGCTTCACGGCTGCGCTGGCGAGGTTTTCCCTGACTTGCATGGTTGTGTCTCCTGCTCCTGCATCGCGCGGCCCGCGCCGCGCGTGATCGATTCGAATGTCCTGCGTCGCCCGCGGCGACCTCACACTGCGTCAGCCGCCTCGACGACGCTCGTCTGCGGCAGCGCGAGGCTCAGCACCGCATGCTCGTTCGCCCGTTCGCGCGGCAGCTCGCCCGCGATCCGCCCTTCGCGCATCACGACGATGCGGTCGGACACGCCGAGCACTTCCGGCAGCTCCGACGACACCATCACGATCGCGCAGCCGCGCTCCGCGAGCCGGTAGATCACGTCGTAGATCTCGTGCTTCGCGCCGACGTCGATGCCGCGCGTCGGCTCGTCGAGGATCACGACCTTCAGGTCGGGCTCCGCGAGCCAGCGCGACAGGATCGCCTTCTGCTGGTTGCCGCCCGACAGGAAGCGGATCTTCTGCCGCCGGTTCGGCGTCTTGATCTTCAGCCGCTGGATGAAGCGGTCGGCCGTTTCGCTCTCGGTCTTGCGGTCGATGAACAGGCCCGCACGCAGCGAATGACGGCGGCAGCTGATGTTGATGTTCTCCGCGACCGACGCCATCGCGATGATCCCTTCCTCCTTGCGGTCTTCCGGACACAGCACGATGCCGTGACGGATCGCGTCGCCGGTGCGCTTCACGTCGATACGCCGGCCGTCGAGCGTCAGCGTGCCCGCGCGCCGGCGGTCGGCGCCGTACACGAGCCGCATCAGCTCGCTGCGTCCCGCGCCGACGAGGCCGAAGAACCCGACGATCTCGCCCGCGCGCACCGAGAAGCTCGCGGGTTCGCGCAGCGCCGGGCCATCGACGCCTTCCGCCGACAACCGCACGTCGCCGAGCGCGCGCGGCGCGTAATGGTAGATATCCGAAATTTCGCGCCCGACCATCTCGGCGACCAGCCGCTCGCGCGGCACGTCGGCGAGCGATTCGTGCGACGCGATCTTGCGCCCGTCGCGAAAGATCGTGCACGCATCGCACAGCCGGTAGATCTCGTCCATCCGGTGCGAGATGTAGATCAGCGCGCGGCCCTGCGCGCGCAGGTCGTCGACGAGCTTGAACAGCACCTCGGTCTCGCGATGCGACAGCGAGCTCGTCGGCTCGTCGAGCGCGATCACGCGCGCATTGCGCATCAGCGCCTTGCAGATCTCGACCATCTGCCGCTGCGCGATCGACAGCCGGCCGAGCTTAGCATCCGGATCGAGATCGACGCCCATCGCCGCGAGCCGCTCGCGCACGTGGCGCTTCGCCTCGCCCTTCCTCACCCAGCCGAGCGCATTCGGCAGGCGGCCGAGCAGCAGGTTCTCCGCGACCGTCAGGTCGGGCACGTACTGCAGTTCCTGGTGAATCACCGCGATGCCGGCCGCGATCGACGCGGCCGCACTCGAGAAATGCACGGGCTGGCCGTCGACCAGCACGCTGCCCGCATCGGGCTGGTATTCGCCGCCGAGAATCTTCAGCAGCGTCGACTTGCCCGCGCCGTTCTCGCCCATCAGGCCATGCACCTCGCCCGCGTGCACGTCGAACGAGATGCCGTCGAGTGCGCGCACGCCGGGAAATACCTTGCCGATATTGTCAAAACGCAGTGCCGCTGACACGTCGTCTCCCCACTTGCAGATCCATCGATCGCCGGCCGCCGCATCGCTGCGGCGGCCGGCGTGCCGCTTACTTCGAGGCAAGCCCCATCTCCTCGCGCACCTTCGACACGTTGTCGCGCGTCGCGAGCATGCCGGTGGTCAGCGTGAGCGGCGCCGGCGCCTTGCCCTGCGTGATCCACGTGTACATCAGCTCGGAGGTTTCCTCGCCGTGGCGCTTCGGGCTGATGATCACGGTGCCGTAGAAGCCCGTCGGCTGCGGCTTCTTGAACTCGTTCAACGCCGAATCGGAACCGCCGATGCCGATGCCGATCATGTTGTCCGCCTTGAAGCCGCGCCCTTCGGCCGCGCGCACCGCGCCGAGCACGGCCTCGTCGTTCAGGCCGTAGGCGACCCAGTGCTTGAACTGCGGGTTCTTGGTGAGCGCGATGTTCGCCGCGTTGAACGCGTTCTCGGTATCGGTCTTCGCCTGCGGCGCCGCGATCACGTTCGCCTTCGGAAAGCCGGCGGCCACCAGCGCATCGGTCGCGCCGCTCGTGCGGTCGTGCGCGGTCGGCAGTTGCTCGTAGGTGATGTCGATCGCGCCGACGTCCTTCATGTTCCAGCCGCGCTTCTTGATCTCGGCCGCGATGCCGTCGCCGACCTGCTTGCCGATGTTGTACGCGGAGATCCCCATGTGCGGCACCGCCTCGATCGGCTTGCCCGCGCCGTCGACGAGGCGGTCGTCGACCGTCATCATCTTCAGGTTGTGCGACTTCGCCTTCGCGACGATGCCCGGCCCGAGCTTCACGTCAGGCGTGCAGATGATGAAGCCCTGCGCCTTCTGCGCGGACAGGTTGTCGATCGCGCTCATCACCTTCTCGCCCGACGGCGCGCCGATCTTCACGAGCGTGAAGCCCTTGTCCTTCGCCGCGATCTCGGCGAACTTCCATTCGTCCTGGAACCACGGCTCTTCCGGCTGCTTCACGAGGAAGCCGATCTTGACCGGGTCGGCCGCGTGCGCCACCGGGCTTCCCATCACCACCGCGGCCGCGGCGGCCAGCGTTACGAACGTTCTGCGTTTCATCTCCAGTGTCTCCTTGTCTTCATCGAACGGAATGCAGCCGCTTGTTGGTTTCGACGCAGCGTGCGCGCGGCCGTCGCACGTGCGGTCTGTCGAATCGTTGCGTCAGTCGTGGTACAGCGCCGCGCGCCCGCCGTCGACGGTGATGCACGCGGCATTGATGAACGGCGCCTCGTCGGACGCGAGGAACACGGCCGTCATCGCGACTTCCTCCGGTTTGCCGATCCGCTTCATCGGCTGCAGCGCGAGCGTCTCGGCGCGCGCCGCGGCCGGGTCGGCCTGCGCATCCCACCAGTCGCGCGTGAGCTGCGTCTCGATGTAGCCGGGCGCGATCGCATTCACGCGCACGTTGCGCGCCGCGTATTCGATGCCAAGCGCACGCGTGAGGCCCAGCACGCCGTGTTTCGCGACCGGATACGGAAAGCAGCCCGGGATGATCCGGAACGCATGCGTCGACGCGATGTTCACGATGCTGCCGCGGCCGCGCTCGACCATGCCCGGCAGCGCCGCGCGGCAGCCGTGCCACACGCCGTCGAGGTCGACCGCGAAGCAGCGGCGCCAGTCGTCGTCCGTCATCGTCAGCGGATCGGCGAACACGTTGATGCCCGCGTTGTTCACCAGCACGTCGAGCGGGCCGAAAGCCGCTTCGGTCTGCGCGAGCGCGTCGCGTACCGAGTCCTGCCGCGCGACGTCCGCATGCAGCGCCAGCACGCGCGCGCCGTCGATGTCGTCGGTGATCGCCGCGGCCGTGCGCTGCGCCTGCGCGAAGTCGAGGTCGACGAGCGCGACGGCCGCGCCCTCGCGCGCGAACGCCTGCGCGATCGCAGCGCCGATCCCGCGGCCCGCGCCCGTCACCATCGCGACCTTGCCCGCGAGGCGTTCCATCATGCGGCTCCGCCGCGCGCCGCGCGCAGGCCGGCCTGGAACGCGCGTGCGTTCGCCGCGGTCGTGTCCGCCGACTGGCCGGGCCGGTACAGCGCCGAACCCAGGCCGAAGCCGTTGGCGCCTGCCGCGAGGAACGGCTGCATGTTGTCCGGCGTAATCCCGCCGACCGGAAGCAGCGGCACCGCGCGGTCGATCACCGCGCGCCACGCCTTCACGACGGGCACGCCGAGCTGCTCGGCCGGGAACATCTTCAGCACGTCGGCGCCGTTCGCGAGCGCGGCGAAGGCCTCGGTCGGCGTCGCGACGCCCGGTGCGCTCGCGAGCCCGCGCTCGCGCGCGCGGCGGATCACCGCCGCGTCGCTGTGCGGCATCACGATCAGCGTGCCGCCCGCGTCCTGCACGCGGTCGACGAATTCGGCGCGCAGCACGGTGCCCGCGCCGACGATCATGTCGTCGGGCAGCGCGCGGCGCAGCGCCGCGATGCTGCCGAACGGATCGGGCGAGTTCAGCGGCACCTCGACGATCCGGAAGCCGGCTTCATGCAGCGCAAGGCCGTGGTCGACAGCTTCCGCGGGCGCGATGCCGCGCATGATCGCGATCAGCGGGCACGCGTCGAACGCGCGCATCAGCGCGGCGTGCGGCGTGTACGGCGCGGGCAGCGTAAGGTCGGACGACATCGGCGGTTCCTCTTCAATCGGTTCATTGGTCGGCGCAGACGGGTTCGCCATCCGCGCGCACGAGTCCGGCACGCGACGCGATCCACCACATGCCGCGCTCGGTCGCCTGTGCGACGACGCGTGCATGCGTGCAGCCGAATACGCTCAGCGCGTCGACGTAGCGCGCGCACAATCCGTCGTCGCCGATCAGCAGCAGCGGCTGGTTCGCGAGCGCGACACCGCGCTCCGCGAGCATCGCGTCGAGCGCGTTCAGCTCATGGCCGATCAGCAGCCCGGACAGATAGTCGCCCTGCGCATCGGGCGCGAGCCGGTCGGTCAGGCCGAGCGTGCGCGTGCTGAAGATCGTTGCGAGCAGCCCCGCGCGCTGCGCGCCGCGGGCCACCGCGACACCGCGCGCGAACGCCGCGCGATCTGGCGACGCGCTCGCGCGCATCGTGCGGCCGAGGATCGTGTGATCGCGCAGCGCCGCGAACAGCTCGCCCGTCATGAAAGTCTGGAAGCGCTCGATGAGCCCGTCCTTCACCCATGCCCACTTCGCATGCGTGCCCGGCAAGCCGATCAGTACCCCTGAACGATCGGCATCAAGCATCGGATCGTTCGCGAGTGCGCCGAATATCTGCGTTTCTTCGCCGCGCATCACGTCGGGCAATTCGCCCGTCGCGATCACGCCCGGCACGATCGACACCGTCGTGCCGCGCGCCGTCGTCACCGTGACGAGCCCCGCGACGAGCGCGTCGGCGCCGGCCGGCACCGCGACGTACGGCGCCTCGCGCCAGCCCTGCGCGCTGCCGACCATCCCGGCCGCCAGCACCGGCACGCCCGGCGCGCGGTCGAGCCAGTCGCCGCACGCTTCCTCGAACACGACGTCGAAGGCACGCGCGCCGCCGGCCGGCACGTGCATCACGCCTGCCGCGCGGCTGCGCGTGTCGAGCAGCGCGCCGTGCGCGTCGAACAGATACGCGCGCAGCGACGTCGTGCCCCAGTCGAGCGCGATCAGCGACGGGGTGGCGGTGTTGGCGTCCGGAGCGGTCCGGGTCGAGTGGGTCATCGTTTGATCCTGCGGGTACCCTGCGGCGGGCTCCAGCCCAGTTCCGCGGAAATGGCTCGCGCTTCGCGCTGCACGAGCGGAATCAGTTCGTCCATCCGGTCGTGCGGCATGTACGGGATCGTGCTCGCGACCGATACGGCGGCGACGATCGCGCCCGACGCGTCGCGGATCGGTGCGGCCACGCAACGGATCGATGCTTCGTTTTCCTCGAGGTCGAACGTGTAGCCGCCGGCCGCGTAATGCGCCATGCGCTGCAGGAACGCGCTCGTCTCGGGCCGGTTGTCCGGCTTGAAATTGACGCCGGCCAGCGCGCGCCGCGCGGCTTCGAACAGCGAGCGCCACCGGTCCGGATCGAGGTCGAGCATCATCGCCTTGCCGATGCCGGTCGACGCGAGCGGCATCCGGTGGCCGACACGCGAACGCATCTCGAGGCCGCGCGTGCCGGGAATCTTGTCGATGTACAGCACGTCGTCGCCGTCGCGCACACCGAGGTGGATCGTGTCGAGCGTCGCTTCGGCGAGCGCCTCGAGGTGCGGCCGTGCAACCGCCGTGAGCGGCATCTGCTCGAGCGCGATCGTGCCGAGTTCGATCAGCTTCGGGCCGAGCAGGTAGCCGCCCTGCACCTGGCGCAGGTAGCGCGCCTGCACGAGGCTGCTGACGAGACGGTGCGTCGTGCTGCGCGTCGTGCCGAGCGCGGCGCCGATCGCGCGCATGTCGCGCGCGCCGTTCGCGATCGCTTCGAGGATCGCGAGGCCGCGCAGCAGCGTCTGCGTGCCGGCCTGCTGCGCGGCGAGGTCGAGCGGCGTGCTGGTCGCGCCGATGCTGTCGGTCAGCGGCGCATCGTCCGGCGTCGCGCGCCGGGCGTCGAGAGCAAGGGTATCGGGCATCTTGGTCATGGAACGGGCTTCTTCAGCGGAATCGGTCTAGCCGCTGTCGCGAGGCCGGAACGAAGTCCGGCGTCGCGGCAACGCGGCGGTCGATGCACCGAGGAAAGCGCCCGGCGAACGTCATGGAAGGTGTCTCCGTGTGCGTCGGGCGCCGCGCGATGCGTGGGTCCGAAGCTGTCGATGTGCTTCGGATTGTAGGAGCGCACGCACTCGCCTCCAATATTTGAGTGCGTTGTCCAGATAATGAGAAAAGCGACGGAAGCCGCGGCATTCGGCGCGGAACCGCCGCGCCATGCGCACGGGGGCGGAACCCGACACGTTGCGGGTCCCGCCCCCGTTATCCGCGCGCGGCGCGCTTACTGCTGGTTCGTGCTGCGCGCCTGCATGTAGCGCTGCACGTCGGAGAACGACACGCGGCCGCTACCGTTCGCGTCGATCTGCCGGAAGTGGTTCGCGACGTAGCCGAGGCCGGCCGCGCGCGCCTGCGCTTCGGTGATCGAGCCGGTGTTCTGCGTGTCGGCCGCGCCGAACTGCCGCGCGAGCTTGCGCACCACCTGCGCGTGCAGCGCGGCGCCCGTCGTCTGCGTGCCGGCGGTCGGCTTGCGCGCGGCCGGCGGCACGTATGGATCGCCGAGCTGCGCCTGGCGCGCGCGCGCCGGGGTGGCGGCGTCGCTCGCCTGAGCGAACGCGGACACCGATGCGGATGCTGCAACCCCGGCGCATGCGAGCGCCGCGGCAACGACGATGAAACGTTTCTTCATGTCAGGCTCCAGTCTGGAATGAGGTCGTCGACGGCCGGCGAACGGCGCCGCCGCGGGCGCGCGTCGCCAGGCCCGCACATCGCATCAGTGCGCGGCCGCGTTGTAGAAAGTCACGAGGTCGGCTTTCTCCTGCGGACGCGACGTATCGTCGAGATAGACCATGTGTCCACCCTGATAGTCCTTGATCGTCAGGTTCGGTTGCGTGCCGAGCCGCGCGAGGTCGAGCTCGGTCTGGTAGAACGGCGTCGCGATGTCGTGATACCCGTTCAGCGACAGCACCTTCAGCGACGGATTCAGCGTCAGCGCAGCCGCGAGATCGGGAATCGTGTCGGGCATCGCGAGGCCGTCGTGCGTCCAGTCCCAGGTCTCGATCGCATTGCTGCTGAGCGAATACGCCGACTGCGCGCTGTACTTCAGCACGTTCGGCAGGTAGTTGCCGATCGTGTCGGTGAACGGCTTCGTGATGAACGTGCTCGACGGGTCCCCGTCCGCCGCGAGCGGGCTCGACGACGGCACGTTCACGCGTGCGTCGTAGCGGCCGATCAGCGTGCCCGGGATCAGCGCCACCTGGAAGCTGTTGTCGAAGAAGGTCGGGACCACGTTGAAGTCAGCATTCCACAGCGACTGCTTCACGCCGGTCGAATTCACCATCGTCGTGACGAGCGCAGGCGCAGGCGGCGTGTGGCTCGCGAGATAGGCGTTCACGGCGGGCGTGTAGCTGCCGGCCGTCAGCCGGCGCATCTGGTCCGCGTACTGCGGCAGGCTCGACGGGTTCGGATTGTCGAGCTGGTAGTACGCGCCGACGGTGCCGTAGGACGGCACGAAGCCCGCGCAGCTCACCGGGCTCGCCCCGTTGTTCGAGTTGCCGACATAGTCGCTCGCCATGTCGCAGTTCGCGTTGTAGTTCAGGATCGACGACTGCAGCACGATGCCGTCGAGCTTCACGCCGGCCGTCTCGAGCAGGTTCGCGAGCACGTCGGTGCGCGGCGTGCCGTACGACTCGCCGAACAGGTATTTCGGCGAATCGTTGCGCTGGTTCACGGCGATGTAGCGCATCACGAAGTCGCGGAACGCGCCGCCGTCCTGGTCGACACCCCAGAACGTCTGGTTCGTGTTCGGCGCGATCGCCTCCGAGAAGCCGGTCCCGATCGCATCGACGAACACGAGGTCGGTCGTATCGAGCAGGCTTTCCGCGTTGTCGACGAACGGGAACGTCGAGGTATTCGCGTTCGGGTCGCCCGTCTGGATCCGCTTCGGACCGAACGAGCCGAGATGCAGCCACACCGATGCGGAACCGGGGCCGCCGTTGTACAGGAACGTGACGGGCCGCTTCGCCGCGGGCTGGTTGTCCGCGGTGTACGCGATGTAGAAGAACGAGGCTTCGGGCGCGCCCGTCTGCGGATTGCGCGCGACGAGATGGCCGGCGGTGGCCGTGTAGCGAATCGTCTTGCCGTTCAGCGTGATCTGGTGATGGGTGACGGCGGCCTTTTCGACCGCGGCGGACGCGTCGAGCGACGCGCTCGCGCTCGATGAATAACTGTTGGGATCGTTGTACGGCCTGTCCACCTGAGCGGCGGGATCGGCTGAATTGTCGGTACCTGCTGCCGAGGACGGGGTCACGTCGTCGTTGCAGGCCGTCAGAATCAGCGAAGAGAACACAACTCCCAACAACAGCTTCGCTTTGCTCGCTGGCATCGTTGCTTTCCTTCTCTCGAATGTTTTTTTGTGTCGAGCAGCCGGGTGAGCCGCCCCCCGCCTCGATTGCGGCCGATAAGCCGAGGCGCCGGCCAATATACGCGAGCGGGTCGGCTTTGAAAAATTTGGAAATATTCGATCGATGGCCGGTGCAGTGCACACCTTTCAGGAATGCTTCGATTCGCGAACCGTCGCTTTTCAGTCGCCTTTCGATTGCTTTCGTGTTTACTCCGGAGCACTAAAAATCACGCGGATTTCGTGCCATATCGACAAACAAAATTCCGCGCGTGCGGGCATTGCTCAGCAAAGCGAAATAGACGAATTCGTCTAATGGATGCGGCCCGAAATGCGGGCATCACGAATGCGCTGCAGTGCACCAATGGCGCACCGGCGACGGAACGGACAATGCGACGGCGCGCGTGCGCCGCTCACTGCGATTGCGGAAGTTCGGCCGCGCCCATCCGGCGGGCAATGACGGCCGCGCGCTGCGCCTGGTAGGCCGAGCCGCGGTGCGCGTCGAACCAGCGCGGCTTCGGCAGCATCACCGCGAGGCGCGCCGACTGCCATGCGCCGAGCCGGCTCGCGGGAATCCTGTAGTAATAACGGGCGGCGGCCTCGGCGCCGTACACGCCGCGACCCCATTCGACCGAATTCAGGTAGATCTCGAAGATCCGCTCCTTGTCGAGCACCGTCTCGAGCATCCACGTGATGATCAGCTCCTGCCCCTTGCGGATGTAGCTCTTCTCGCGCGACAGGAACAGGTTGCGCGCGAGCTGCTGGGTGATCGTCGAACCGCCCGCGACGATCCGGCCGCGCGCCTTGTTCTTCTCCCATGCCTGCAGGATCGCGTCGACGTCGTAGCCGTTGTTGGTCGCGAAGGTCGAATCCTCCGACGCGATCAGCGCGCGCTTCAGGTTGCGCGAGATCTGGTCGTACGGCACCCACTGGTGCTGGATCCGCGCGGGCGGCTTGTCGCGCGACAGCCACCATGCGTCGGTCCGCATGAACGCGGTCGAACCGGGATTGATGAACGACCACGCGGCGATCTGCACGAGATAGAACAGCTGCGTCGCGAGCCATGCGCCCGCGAACACCGAACCCGCATAGACGAGCCAGCGCGTCGCGCCGACCGTGCGCGTGCGCTGCGTGCCGCTTACCGCCACCACGTGCCGCGCTCCGCTCAGGCAGCCGCGAGCGCCTGGCGCAGCGCGGCCAGCACCGGTGCGCCGTCCGGCCGCACGCCGCGCCAGATGAAGAACGATTCGGCCGCCTGCTCGACCAGCATCCCGAGCCCGTCGGCCGTGCGCGCGCCGAGCGACGCCGCATGCTGCATGAACACCGTCGGCTGCGCGCCGTACATCATGTCGTACGCGAGCGTGCCCGCGCCGAACGCGGCCGCGTCGCACGCCGGCAGCGCCGCATCGAGGCTGCCTGCCGTCGCGTTGACGATCACGTCGTACGGCTCGGCACGCACGGCGTCCGGGCCGCCGCCCGACAGTACGCAGCCCGCATCGTGCGCGGCCTGCGTGAACTGGCCGACGAGCGCCTCGGCCTTGCTCGCGGTGCGGTTCACGATCGTGATCGACAGCGGCGCGCGCTCGAGCATCGGCAGCACGACGCCACGCGCCGCGCCGCCCGCGCCGAGCAGCAGGATGCGCGCGCCCGCGAGCGACACGCCGAGATTCGATTCGATGTCGCGCACGAGGCCGACGCCGTCCGTGTTGTCGCCGTAGATGCCGCCGTCGGCATCGATGCGCAGCGTGTTCACCGCGCCCGCCGCCGCCGCGCGCGGCGACAGCGTGTCGGCGAGCGCGTGCGCGTCGAGCTTGAACGGCACCGTCACGTTCGCACCGCGTCCGCCTTCGGCGATGAACGCGCGCACGGCGGCCTCGAAGCCGTCGACCGGCGCGAGCCGGTGCTCGTAGACGATCGCCTCGCCCGTCTGCGCGGCGAACTGCGCGTGGATGAACGGCGACTTGCTGTGCGCCACCGGGTTGCCGAACACCACATAGCGGTCGGCGCCGCTCGTCGACGCGGCTGCGTTCACGATGCGCGCCCCTCTTCGCTATCTTGGCCGTTGGCGGTCGCGGCCTCGTCGCCCGCGGCCGTCGCGCCGTCCGCTTCGGCCAGTGCTTCAGCCTCGGCTTGCGCCGACGCGTCCTGCGCATCGACCAGCGTGTCGTCGCCGCCTTCGTTCTCGTCTTCGTCGTCGGACGCGTCGCCGCTCGTCACGGTCGGCGCGTCGAGCACGTTAAGCAGCCGCACCGACGCCTCGATCGTCAGCTCGTCGAGCGACATCACGTCGAGCAGCACGCGCGTGCCGCGCGCATGCACGCCGAGCCCCGGCACGTGCAGCAGCAGCGGAATTTCCTCGAGGCGCACCAGGTCGCCCTTCACGACGCTCGCGACGACCTGCTTCTTCTGCTCCTGCGCGAGCCAGCGCAGGCACCAGAAGTACTCCATCCGGCGCTGGTAGTCGGCGTACGCGGTATAGGTGTCGTCGAAGCCCTGCACGACCGCGTACAGGTCGGCGTCCTTCGGCTTGAACGGCGCGGCGAGCTTCGCGGTGACGCCGTGCTGCACGCATGCCAGCAGTTGCCACTGGTTCACGAGGTCGACGTAACGGCGCAGCGGCGACGTGCTCCACGCGTATTGCGCGACACCGAGGCCTTCGTGCGGCGCGGCCGTCGTCTGCATCCGCGTGCGCTTCGGGCCCGGCGCGCCGAAGCCGCGCTGCGAGCGATAGATGCCGGGCACCGTGTGATCGTGCAGGAACGCGCCCCACGTCGAGTTCGCGAGGATCGCGAGCTCCGACACGATCAGGTCGAGCGGCGAGCCGCGGCGGCGCGGCGTGATCGTCACGTGCTCGCCTTCGACGTAGAAGTTGTAGTCGGTGTTGCGCTGCACTTCGCGCTTCAGGCCGTAGCCCGCGCGCGCGACCTGGCGCTTCTCGAACAGCGCCTGCGCGAGCGGCCACAGCACGGCGATGTCGTCCTTGTGCGGATAGTCGCCGGTGCCGGCGGCGAGCGTCTCTTCGTTGACGAGCTCGTCGAGCGTGTTGTGGCGCAGGTTGTTCTTCACGAACACCAGTTCGGCGCGCGTCTCGTTCGCGACGATCTCCTGCGTCTCGCGGTTGACGATGATGTACAGCGACAGCGCCGGGCGGTAGTCGCCTTCCTTCAGCGTGAACACGTCGACCACGTCGTCCGGCAGCATCGTGATCTTGTCGCCCGGCATGTAGACGGTCGACAGGCGCGCGCGCGCGATCGCGTCGACTGCGTCGCCGCGCACGATGCCGAGCGCCGGCGCCGCGATGTGCACGCCGATCCGCACGCGACCGTCGGACAGGTGCTCGACCGAGAACGCGTCGTCGATTTCGGTCGTCGTGATGTCGTCGATCGAGAACGCCTCGACGTCCGCGCGCGGCAGGTCGTCCGGCAGCGGGCCGACCGTGACGGCCGGGAAGCCCGTGCCGTGCGGGAAGAATTCCGCGAGGAAGCGCGCCTCGTGCAGCGCACGCGGCGACGCGATGCCGCCGCAGTCGAGCATCAGCCGCGCCGGCGACACGCCGCGCGCGCCGGCCGCCGCTTCCATCGCCTTGTATTCGATCGCATTCTTGTCCGGCCGCGTGAGCAGCCCGAGCACCTTGCCCGCGAACGCTTCCGGCAGCTTGCCGGCCTTCAGCTCCTCTTCGTACTGCGCCTGGACGAGCGCCTGCTGGCGCTTGCGCTCGAGCGACGCGAGCGCCATCTTGAGCTGCTCTTCCGGCGCGCGCTGATACTGGCCGCGCCCCTTGCGGCGGAAGTAGACGGGCGAGCCGTGCAGCCGCAGCACCAGCGCCGCGCGCTCGACCGGGCCGTAGGTCGCGCCGAAGTATTCCGCGGCCAGCGCCGTATACGCGAATTCGTCGGCCGGCGCGCATTCCCACAGGAAATCCAGGTCGATCTGCTGCGCGGCCGTGTCGGCTTCCTGCATCAGCTCGCTCGCGGCCGGCTTCTCGAATTCGATCAGCACGTCTTTCGCGCGCACCTTCGCCCGCCGCCCGCCGGGCAACTCGACTTGAAACGCGTCGCCCTGGCGCGACAGCACGCTGCCCGCCTTGAAACTGCCCGATTCCTCGAAGAAAACGTTCACTCAGTACTCTCGTTCAGACTGCCGGGCGCCGCATCGGCGGCGCCGCATGATGATGGGAATTCGATCGGCATGACGCCGGGTTCATGACGTTCGGTCGTCGCAAAAAGCGAGAACGTCGTCGACATAGTCGGCAAATTCGCTGATTCCGTGGTCGCTGCCTTCGATCACGCGCGTTTTCGCGCCCGGGTAGTGGGCGAGCATCTCGCGGTAGTCCAGCACTTCGTCGCCCGTCGCCGCGAACAGATAGTAGCGTTCGGGCCGCGAAATCGCCGGCACGCGCAGCGCGTCGAGCTCCTGCAGGTGATGGCGTTCGACGACGATCGAGCCGCCGCCGTGCCACAGCGGCTGTTCGCCCAGATGCTGCTCGAGGTCGCGCTGCGGCACGATCGCCGGATTCAGCAGCACCGCCTTCCAGCCGTGCTTTTCGGCGAGCCAGGTCGCGTAGTAGCCGCCGAGCGAGCTGCCGATCACCGTCACGTCGCGCACCCCGGCCACCGCGGCTTCCGCGACGGCGATCGCCTCGAGCGGCGACACCGACAGCGACGGGCAGCGCCATTCGGGCGTGCGGCCGAGCTCGGCCATGCGCGCGGCGAGGAGCCGCGACTTCTGCGACTCCGGCGACGACCGGAACCCGTGCAGGTACAGGATCACGCGCGGCTCCCGAGCGCGTCGAGCAGCTTCTGGTGCACGCCGCCGAAGCCGCCGTTGCTCATCACGAGCACGTGGTCGCCCGGACGCGCGGCCTCGACGACCGACTTCACCAAGAGATGGAGATCGTCGAACGCGCGGGCCTTGTCGCCGAGCGGCGCGAGCGCGTCGCCGAGGTTCCAGCCGAGCGCGTCGCGCCCGGTCGGTGCGCCGTAGCCGAACACCAGGTCGGCGTCGGCGAGACTGGCCGGCAGTTGCGCCTTCATCACGCCGAGCTTCATCGTGTTCGAACGCGGCTCGAGCACGGCGAGAATACGGGAGTTTTGGCGGCCGATGCGTGCACGAAGGCCGGCGATCGTGGTTTCGATCGCGGTCGGATGGTGCGCGAAGTCGTCGTAGACGGTTACCCCATCCACGCTGCCGCGCACTTCCATGCGCCGCTTCACGTTGCGAAACGATGCGAGCGATTCGGCGGCCTGCGCGGGCGGCACGCCGACGTGGCGGGCGGCGGCGATCGCCGCGAGCGCGTTCATCCGGTTGTGGTCGCCCTGCACCTGCCACGCGACCTCACCGACACGCTCGGCCTGCGAATACACCGCGAAGCGCTCGTCGACCGGTACGCCGTCCTCGGCCGGCAGTGCCTGCCAGCCGCCATCGACGCCGAAGCGCTCGACCTCGCTCCAGCAGCCGCGCGCGAGCACGCGCTCGAGCGCGTCCGAGCGGCCGTTGGTCACGATCCGGCCGACGCCCGGCACGGTGCGCACGAGATGATGGAATTGCGTTTCGATCGCGGCGAGATCCGGGAAGATGTCGGCGTGATCGAATTCGAGATTGTTGAGCACCGCGGTGCGCGGCCGGTAATGGACGAACTTCGAGCGCTTGTCGAAGAACGCCGTGTCGTATTCGTCGGCCTCGATCACGAAGAAACTCGAATCGGTCAGCCGCGCCGACACGCCGAAGTTCAGCGGCACGCCGCCGATCAGGAAGCCCGGGTTCAGGCCGGCATCTTCCAGCAGCCACGCGAGCATCGACGACGTGGTCGTCTTGCCGTGCGTGCCCGCGACCGCCAGCACCCACTTGCCTGCCAGCACGTGTTCGCCGAGCCATTGTGGGCCGGATACATAAGGCAGGCCGCGATCGAGGATCGCCTCCATCAGCGGGTTGCCGCGCGTGACGACGTTGCCGATCACGAACAGGTCTGGCTTCAGGTCGATCTGCTCGGCGCCGTAGCCCTCGATCAGCGTGATGCCCTGCGCCTCGAGCTGCGTGCTCATCGGCGGATAGACGCCCGCGTCGCAACCCGTCACCGTGTGGCCGGCCTCGCGCGCGAGCACGGCGAGACCGCCCATGAAGGTGCCGCAGATGCCAAGAATGTGGATGTGCATAGATGAATGCTTTCGCGCCGCCGGGCGCCGTCGATTCGGAAAGATGGTCTGCGGCACGCCGGACAGGCCGCCCGGCCAACGACTTTCGCCGCGACACAAAGACCGTCATTGTAACTGACGGCCCGCCGTGCCCGGCGGCCCGAACGACGGATCCGGATGCCGCGCGGAACGGCGGACGACGCGCGGCCGCACCGCGTTCGGCCGCCGCGCGATCGAGTATGATTGCCGGATCATGTCTCGCAAACCTCTTGTCGACCCGCGGCGCGCCCGCGAGGAAATCGCCCAGTCCGCCGCCCGCCTGATCGCGGAGGACGGCCTCGATTACGCCAGCGCGAAGCGCAAGGCCGCGCGCCAGCTGTTCGGCGATACGCGCGTTGCCGGCGAATGGCTGCCGGATAACGACCTGATCGAGGAAGAACTGCGCGAGTACCTCGCCCTGTTCCAGAGCGACACGCAGCCGGACGAACTGCGCCGCCTGCGCGAGATCGCGCTCGACTGGATGCGCCGGCTCGCCGAGTTCAATCCGTACGTGACGGGCGCGGTGCTGAACGGCACCGCGAACGCGCATTCGGACATCCATTTGCAGATATTCACCGACAACCCGAAGGACGTCGCGATCTACCTGCTGAACCAGAACGTTCAGTACGACGTGTCCGAGACGCGGCATTTCGCCGGTCGCGCCGACGTCGAGACGCTCAGCTTCCTGTGGCGCCCGCGGCGCGACGTGGACGCGATCGGCATTCACGTCGCGCTCTACGCGAGCGACGACCTGCGCGGCGCGGTCAAGGCCGACGCGCGCGGCCGGGTCGCCCGCGCGGACGCCGCCGCATTGCGTGCGCTCGTCGAAGCCAGCAACGCCCCTTCCGAACCGGAATGATTCAACGATGATGATGAAACGCATGTTGCCGCTCGCGGTGGTCGCTGCCGCCGCCGTCGCCGGCGGGCTCGCCGCCGGCCACTGGTTCCGCGGCGGCAGCGCCGATGACGGCGTCGCCGTCGCCGCGCCCGCTGCGCAGGGCAGCCCGGTCGACCAGCTGTGGGCCGCGTCGCTGACCGGCGTCGACGGCAAGCCGGCGTCGCTCGCTTCCTTCAAGGGCCAGAAAGTCGTGGTCAATTTCTGGGCGTCGTGGTGCGGCCCGTGCGTCGAGGAGATGCCGGAGCTCGTCGCGCTGTCGCACCAATACAAGCAGAAAGGCATCCGCTTCATCGGGATCGGCGTCGATTCCGACCAGAACGTGAAGAACTTTCTGCAGAAGGTGAAGGTCGACTATCCGGTTTTCGTCAGCGGTTATGCGGGCGCCGATCTGGCCCGTAATTTCGGAAATACCGCCGGCGCGCTGCCGTTTACGGTCGTCATCGACGAAACCGGCAAGATTCGCGAGACAAAATTAGGACAAATCCAACCGGCCGAGCTGAAAAAGACCCTCGACGCGTTGTGATCGCCCTGAACGGCGGCCCGCACGTTGGCAGCGATTTGTACGTCGATCGCCGCAATTTCACGTGAATTCGCTGATACTTTGCAGCCGCACCGGTAATTCTTGCAGGTCCGGCGCGCCCGGCCGTTCGGCAAAACTAGACAAATTTCTCTAAATAGCGCTAAAGTTCGCGCAATTCCGCAGAAATAGAAGCGACCATGACACGATTGCTGGTGCTGCACGGCCCCAACCTGAACCTTCTCGGCACCCGGGAACCGGAGGTGTACGGCCGCGTCACGCTTGCGCAGATCGATCAGGCGCTTGCCGCGCGAGCCCAGGAAGCCGGCGCCGAACTGTCGTCGTTCCAGAGCAACCATGAAGGCGCGCTCGTCGACCGCATTCAGGCCGCGCGGGAGGAACAGACCGATTTCATCCTGATCAATCCCGCCGCGTATACGCACACGAGCGTCGCGATCCGGGACGCGATCGCCGGCGTCGGCATCCCGTTCGTCGAGGTTCATCTGTCGAACGTGCACCGCCGCGAAGCGTTCAGGCATCACTCCTACTTTTCCGACCAGGCCGAAGGCGTGATCTGCGGGCTCGGCTGGAAAGGTTATCTGTACGCGCTCGAGTACGCGCTGGACAAGCTGCAAGGCGCGTCGCGCGGCTGATTTCGCGATCTAGATTCAGCGCCGGTCCCACCGGCGCTTTCACGTATTGAAAGGGGAATTCCCGATGGATCTTCGTAAGCTGAAAACTCTGATCGACCTCGTTTCCGAATCCGGCATCTCCGAGCTGGAAGTCACGGAAGGCGAAGGCAAGGTGCGTATCGTCAAGAACGCGCCGCCGGTCTACGTGCAGCCGACGGCTGGGTATGCCCCGCAAGTCAGCGCGCCCGCTCCGTCGGTCGCGCTGCCGACCGAAGGCGCTGCCGCGCCGGCAGCAGGCGCCGCCGCCGCACCGGCCGCCCCGCAAGGCCACGTCGTGACGTCGCCGATGGTCGGCACGTTCTATCGCGCGCCGTCGCCGGGCGCGGACCCGTTCGTCCAGGTGGGCGACACGGTCAAGGAAGGCCAGACGATCTGCATCATCGAAGCGATGAAGCTGCTCAACGAGATCGAGTCGGACAAGGCCGGCGTGATCAAGGAAATCCTCGTCGAGAACGGCCAGGCCGTCGAATACGGCCAGCCGCTTTTCGTGATCGGCTAAGTCCGCCGCGCGGCCCGTCCGGCCGCGCGCCGCCGATGCTCGCCAGGCGCCGTTCGCGCGCCCCTCGAAGAGACGAATACTCGCTATGTTTGAAAAAATCCTCATTGCCAACCGCGGTGAAATCGCGCTGCGCATCCAGCGCGCGTGCCGCGAGCTCGGCGTCAAGACGGTGGTCGTCTACTCGGAAGCCGACAAGGAAGCCAAGTACGTGCGCCTCGCGGACGAAGCCGTCTGTATCGGCCCGGCCCCGTCGAACCTGAGCTACCTGAACATGCCGGCGCTGATCAGCGCCGCGGAAGTCACCGATGCCGAGGCGATCCACCCCGGCTACGGCTTCCTGTCCGAGAACGCCGATTTCGCCGAACGCGTCGAGCAGTCGGGCTTCACGTTCATCGGCCCGCGCCCGGAAACGATCCGGATGATGGGCGACAAGGTCACCGCGAAGCAGACGATGATCAAGACCGGCGTGCCGTGCGTGCCGGGCTCGGAAGGCGCGTTGCCGGACGATCCGAAGGAGATCGTGAAGATTGCGCGCGCGATCGGCTATCCGGTCATCATCAAGGCAGCGGGCGGCGGCGGCGGGCGCGGGATGCGCGTCGTGCACACCGAGGCCGCGCTCGTGAACGCGGTCAACATGACCCGCGAGGAAGCCGGCCGTGCGTTCGGCAACCCGCAGGTGTACATGGAGAAGTTCCTCGAGAACCCGCGCCACATCGAAATCCAGGTGCTGTCGGACGCGCACAAGAACGCGATCTGGCTCGGCGAGCGCGACTGCTCGATGCAGCGCCGTCACCAGAAGGTGATCGAGGAAGCGCCGGCGCCCGGCATTCCGCGCCGCCTGATCGAGCGCATCGGCGACCGCTGCGCGGACGCGTGCAAGAAGATGGGCTATCTCGGCGCGGGCACGTTCGAATTCCTGTACGAGAACAACGAGTTCTACTTCATCGAGATGAACACGCGCGTGCAGGTCGAGCACCCGGTGTCGGAGATGATCACGGGCGTCGACATCGTGCAGGAACAGATCCGCATCGCAGCGGGCGAGAAGCTCGCGCTGCGCCAGCGCGACATCGAGTTCCGCGGACATGCGATCGAATGCCGGATCAACGCGGAAGATCCGTTCAAGTTCACGCCGTCGCCGGGCCGGATCACGTCGTGGCATACGCCGGGCGGCCCCGGCGTGCGCGTCGACTCGCATGCGTACAATGGCTATTTCGTGCCGCCGAACTATGATTCGATGATCGGCAAGCTGATCACCTACGGCGCGACGCGCGACCAGGCGATCCGCCGGATGCGCATAGCGCTGTCGGAAATGGTCGTCGAAGGCATCCAGACCAACATCCCGCTGCACCGCGAGCTGATGATCGACTCGAAGTTCGTCGAAGGCGGCACCAGCATCCACTATCTCGAACACCGGCTCGCCCAGAAGCAGCAGGTCGCACCGGAAGAAGCGTAAGCATGAGCTATCGCGAACTCGTCGTCGAACTGGCCCGTGAGCATGCGGAGGCGCTGTCCGACGCGCTGCTCGACCTCGGCGCGCTGTCGGTGTCCGTCGAGGACGCCGACGCCGACACGCCCGACGAACAGCCGCTCTTCGGCGAGCCCGGCCTCGTTCCCGAACGCACCGCGTGGCAGCACTCGCGCGTGATCGCGCTGCTGTCGCCCGATCACGACCCGGCCGTGCTGCTCGCGGCGGCCGCGAACGAGATCGGCGTCGCCGAGACGCCGAAGTTCGACGTGCGCGAAGTCGAGGAACAGGACTGGGTGCGGCTCACGCAGTCGCAGTTCGAGCCGATTCCGATCGGCGAGCGGATCTGGGTCGTGCCGTCGTGGCACGACGCGCCGGACCCCGACGCGCTGATCCTCGAACTCGACCCCGGTCTCGCGTTCGGCACCGGCAGCCACCCGACCACCCGCCTGTGCATGGAATGGCTCGAACAGTCGGTGAAGCCCGGCCAGTCGGTGCTCGACTACGGCTGCGGCTCTGGCATTCTCGCGATCCTCGCGCGGAAATGCGGGGCGAACCCCGTGGTCGGCATCGACATCGATCCGCAGGCGGTCGAATCGGCGCGCCAGAACAGCGAACGCAACCATGCGGAAGTCACGTACGGGCTGCCCGATGCGTGCCCGGCCGGCGAATTCGACATCGTCGTCGCCAACATCCTGTCGAACCCGCTGAAACTGATGGCATCGATGCTCGCATCGAAGGTGAAACCGGGCGGGCGCATCGCGCTGTCGGGCGTGCTCGCGCGCCAGGCGGACGAAGTCGCGGCCGTCTATGCGCGCTACGTCGACATCTCGGTCTGGCGCGAACACGAAGGTTGGGTATGCCTCGCCGGAACGCGGCGGGAAAGCCATTAGAATAGCGCTGTCCTTCACTCTGGCCAGCAGGCCGCCCGGCTCGACATGCTTCTTGCGACGCGCTGCCCTCATTGCGAAACCGTCTTCCGGCTGCAGCAGGAACAGCTCGCGCTGCATGACGGGCTCGTGCGTTGCGGACACTGTCAGCAGGTCTTCAACGCATCGCAGTCGCTCGTACCCGATCCGGCACCGCCGGAATCCGCGCTGACCGAAGCGGCGCCGGTCGAGCCGGCCGCCGCCAACCCGCAACACGACGCCCCGCCCGCGCGGCTCTTCACCTCCGACGCACCGGTCGAACCGGCAGCGGGTTCCGATTACCAGCCGGAAGGCTGGGACATGTGGGCGCCGTGGCTCGATGGCGGCGTCGACCCGTCCCTGCAGCACAGTGTCGAGACCGTGCGCGCCGAGCCGCTGATCCCGCTTGCGCTGCCGTCGACGGAATCCGGTGTGGTTCACCTGTCCGGCACGCCGGCGCCGATCGCATCGCAGCCGGCCGAGTTGCACGCCGTCGCCGCGCGATCGGCCGGACCGGATGCAGTGCCGCCCGAAACCGACGAACCGCTCACGCCGCTCACGCCGCTCACCGAACCCGACCTGCGTGAACCGCGCTTCGTCGCGCCCACGCCGTCGATCGAACCCGCCGCAGCAGCGCCCGTCGAACCGGTCGGCAACGCGCGCTTCGCCGTGCCCGACGACGAGCACGCGCCACGCGAACCGCGCTTCGCGTTCAGGCCGGTACAAGCCGAGCCCGGACTCGAACCGAAATCCGAACCCGACACCCACGCCGAACGTGCCGCCGCACCGGCCGCAGCCGCCAGCGAACCCGGTGCCGAACCGGACGTACAACCGGCCGCCGAGCCGGTCGCCCAGCCGGCCGTCCCCTTCCCCGCCGCACTGTCCGACGACGACCGCCCGCCCTTCGCCGTGACGCGCGAGCCGCGCGCGCAGCAGCGACGTGGAACGCTCGGCGGCTTTTTCGGCGGCCTCGTCGCGGCCGTGCTCGCGGTGCTGCTCGTCGCGCAGCTCGCGTGGTGGCAGCGCGAACCCGTGATGATCTACTGGCCCGTCACGCAGGGCTGGTTCCGGCAGGCGTGCGCGCCGCTCGGCTGCAAGGTGACGCCGCCGCGCGCGATCGACGGCCTGCGGCTCGACGCGGCCGACCTGCGCCAGATCGACGGCCCGCGCGTGCTGGAGTTGAAGGTGCCGCTGACGAACCGCTACCGCGTCGCGCTCGCCTACCCGTCGCTCGAGCTGACGCTGCTCGACGACACGAATCACGTGACCGTGCGCCGCGTGCTCGCGCCGCGCGACTACGTGCGCCCGGGCATGCCGATCGACGCCGGGCTGCCGCCCGGCACGACGCAGACGATGGTCGTCCGTCTCGACACGAACGGCGCGCCCGCCTCGAATTTCCGCGTCCAGATCTTCTATCCGTGACGCCCCGCGGCGCGCGCATGCGCGCCGTCTCAACCCGCGCGCCGCTGCGGCGCGCTATTTCGGAGCACGAACATGAGCAAAGTTACGCTGGGTGGCAACCCGATCGATCTCGCCGGCACGTTCCCGGCCGTCGGCTCGCAAGCCCCCGACTTCAAGCTGGTCGGCAAGGACCTCGCCGACCTGTCGCTCGCCAGCTTCGCCGGCAAGCGCAAGGTGCTGAACATCGTCCCGAGCCTCGATACGCCCACCTGCGCGACGTCTACCCGCAAGTTCAACGAAGCCGCGTCGTCGCTCGACAACACGGTCGTGGTGGTCGTGTCCGGCGACCTGCCGTTCGCCGCCACGCGCTTCTGCACGACCGAAGGCCTCGCGAACGTCGTGACGGCTTCGACGTTCCGCGGCGGCCGCGCGTTCGCGAACGCATACGGCGTCGACGTGACGAGCGGCCCGCTGAACGGCCTGACGGCCCGCGCGGTCGTCGTGCTCGACGCGCAGGACAAGGTGCTCCACGCGGAACTCGTCGGCGAGATCAAGGACGAGCCGAACTACGACGCAGCGCTCGCCGCACTGAAGTAACCCGCAGCCGCCCGTCCCTGCCGCGCGAGGCCCGACGGCCTGCGCGCGCCGGCCGGGCAGCCGCCTCCCTTTGCTCTCTACAGGAACGCACGCCTTGACTACGCTGATTTGCGGCTCGCTCGCCTACGACAACATCATGACCTTCGAAGGCCGGTTTCGCGAGCACATCCTGCCCGACCAGGTTCACCTTCTGAACGTGAGCTTCCTCGTGCCGACGATGCGTCGCGAATTCGGCGGTTGCGCGGGGAACATCGCCTACGCGCTGCACATGCTCGGCGGCGACGCGCGTATCATGGCGACGGTCGGCGCGAACGACGCCGATCGCTATCTCGAGCGTCTCGACAGCCTCGGCCTGTCGAAGGCCAGCATACGCGTGGTGCCCGAAACGCACACCGCGCAGGCGATGATCACGACCGATCTCGAGAACAACCAGATCACCGCATTCCACCCGGGCGCGATGATGCAGTCGCACCTGAACCGCGCGGACGAAGTGTCGGGCGTGAAGCTCGGCATCGTCGCGCCGGACGGCTTCGACGGGATGGTCCAGCACGCCGAGCAATTCGCGAAGGCCGGCATCCCGTTCATCTTCGATCCGGGCCAGGGCCTGCCGCTGTTCGACGGTGCGACGCTGCGCCGCATCATTGAACTCGCCACCTTCGTTGCGGTCAACGACTACGAGGGCAAGCTCGTCAGCGACAAGACGGGCTGGTCCGAACAGGAAATCGCCAGCCGGGTTCAGGCGTTGATCATCACGCGCGGCGAGCGCGGCGCCACCATTCTTCACAAAAACGGCGAAGAACAGATTCCGGTCGTGCAAGCCGAGCGTGTCGTCGATCCGACCGGCTGCGGCGACGCCTTCCGGGGCGGCCTGCTGTACGGCATCGAGAATGGCCTCGACTGGGCAACCACGGGCCGCCTCGCGAGCCTGATGGGCTCGATCAAGATCGCCCACCAGGGGCCTCAAACTTACGCACTGACGCGCGCCGAAATCGACGCGCGCTTCGAGGCTGCCTTCGGGTACAGTCTCAAATGAATATTGTGGGAGAGCAAAGATGTTGACCAAGAAAACCCTCACGCTCGCTGCCATGCTGACGGCCACGCTGACGCTCGCCGGCTGCTTCACGGCGCCGGGCTCGGCAGATGTCTATAGCGTCGGCCAGGCGCAGCGCGAGCAAACCGTGCGCATGGGCACCGTCGAAAGCGTCCGTGCGGTGCGCATCCAGTCCGATGGCGGCGGCAGCGCGATCGGCACGCTCGGCGGCGGCGCGCTCGGCGCAGTCGCGGGCAGCGCGATCGGCGGCGGCAAGGGATCGATCCTGACGGCCATCGCGGGCGGTCTCGTCGGCGCGGTCGCAGGCAACGCGGTCGGCGAAAACCTCAGCACGGCGAACGGTGTCGAAATCACCGTGCGCCTCGACAACGGCGACCTGCGCTCGATCACGCAGGCGGCGAGCGGCGAAGTGTTCCGCGCCGGCGAACGGGTGCGACTGCTGTCGAGCGGCGGCGTCACGCGCGTCACGCACTAACGAGCATCCTCAGCACGCGGCGCAAGCCGCGGTCGAACGCATGTGCGAAGCTGCACATGCGTTTTTTTTCGTCCGTGCCCGGCAGCCGGCCGGCCCATCGATGCAGAGGGACGAAAAAAATCCCGCCACCTGAGCCAGATGGCGGGATCGATTGAGTAGCGCTACTCAACCCGCGGACACCGCGTGAGTGTCCGGGTAGTGCTGGTCAGCCGCGATTACGGACGGCTGCCGGTCGGGAACGGCCATGCCGCTGCCGGGTTGAGCGCGGTCTTCACGCCCGATGCCGGCGCGACCGATGCGGTCGACGCGGTGGTTGCCGGTGCAGCCTTCTTCACGACGGCCTTCTTCGGAGCAGCAGCCTTCTTCGGAGCAGCGGCCTTCTTCGCCGGTGCGGCAGCCTTCGGAACAGCGGCAGCCTTCGGTGCAGCAGCAGCCTTCGGTGCAGCGGCAGCCTTCTTCGCAGGGGCAGCCTTCTTGGCAGGCGCAGCCTTCTTCGCAGCAGCCTTCTTCGCAGGCGCAGCCTTCTTGGCGGCAGCCTTCTTCGCCGGCGCGGCCTTCTTGGCAGCGGCCTTCTTCGCCGGTGCTGCCTTCTTCGCAGCAACCTTCTTCACCGCGACTTTCTTGGCTGCAACCTTCTTCGCAGCGGCCTTCTTCGCCGGTGCTGCCTTCTTCGCGGCAACCTTCTTCACCGCGACTTTCTTCGCAGCAACCTTCTTCGTTGCGACCTTCTTTGCCGCGACCTTCTTCGCAGCAGCCTTCTTCGCCGGTGCTGCCTTCTTCGCGGCAACCTTCTTCACCGCGACCTTCTTCGCAGCAACCTTCTTCACCGCAGCGGCCTTCTTCGCCGGAGCAGCAGCCTTCTTCGCAACGGTCTTCTTGGCAGCAACCTTCTTAGCAGCCGGTTTCTTCTTGGCAGTAGCCATGTTGTTCTCCTTCAGGTTCAGATGAGAGTCAGTTCAAACTACACCCTTCGTCAAAACCCGCTTCCCGCGGACGCTGTTCAGGACGTGCGCTTCGAAGCGGGCTATTCATCGGCGTACGCGGATACCACGCGCTTACGCTAATGAATACGGTATGGCGCGCGTGACCCCATGGCCTCGCGCGCCAAATCAAGTCGGTAGCCGGCGCGCCTCGCGCCGCCACCCCTAATCGCTTGATCAAGCGGACCGCCACACGGCCGTCCGCTTTTTCCGGAGGGAAGTTTGCCCATCCCACTGAAGGGTTCGCAAAGTGCCGATCATGTCGTTGGGCCGTTAAGGCACCGGGCATGCTTTGCATCAGGCGTTCTTGCTCCTAAACCTTGGGCCGGGGCCGAGAGGCCGCCGGCTGCTCACATCATGTGACGGGTTCGCTGCTGCGGGTTATTCCCAGGACAGCGCGCCGCCCGTCTGATACTCGATCACACGCGTCTCGAAGAAGTTGCGTTCCTTCTTCAGGTCGATCATCTCGCTCATCCACGGGAACGGGTTTTCCTCGTTCGGGAACAGCGGGTCGAGGCCGATCTGCTGGCAACGGCGGTTGCTGATGAAGCGCAGATAGCTCTTGAACATCGACGCGTTCAGACCCAGCACGCCGCGCGGCATCGTGTCCTCGGCGTAGCGGTATTCGAGTTCGACAGCCTGCTTGAACAGCTCGCGGATCTCGGCGCGGAATTCCGCGGTCCAGAGATGCGGGTTCTCGAGCTTGATCTGGTTGATCAGGTCGATGCCGAAATTGCAGTGCATCGACTCGTCGCGCAGGATGTACTGATATTGCTCTGCAGCACCCGTCATCTTGTTCTGGCGGCCGAGCGCGAGAATCTGCGTGAAGCCGACATAGAAGAACAGGCCTTCCATGATGCAGGCGAACACGATCAGCGACTTCAGCAGCTTCTGATCCGCTTCGAGCGTGCCGGTCTTAAAGGCCGGGTCCGTCAGCGTGTGGATGAACGGGATCAGGAATTCGTCCTTCGCGCGGATCGACGTGACCTCGTGGTACGCGTTGAAGATCTCGCCTTCGTCGAGACCGAGCGATTCGACGATGTATTGGTACGCGTGCGTGTGGATCGCCTCTTCGAACGCCTGGCGCAGCAGGAACTGCCGGCACTCGGGCGCCGTGATGTGGCGGTACGTGCCGAGCACGATGTTGTTCGCGGCGAGCGAATCGGCCGTCACGAAGAAGCCGAGGTTGCGCTTGACGATGCGGCGCTCGTCCTCGGTCAGACCGTTCGGATCCTTCCACAGGGCGATGTCGCGGGACATGTTGATTTCCTGCGGCATCCAGTGGTTCGCGCAACCCGCCAGATACTTTTCCCACGCCCACTTGTACTTGAACGGCACCAGCTGATTGACGTCAGTCTGGCCGTTGATGATGCGCTTGTCTGCAACGTTGACCCGCGCTTCCGAACCGCCGGCGGGAACAGCCGATGCTTGCGGCGGCACCGCAAGATCGCCTTCGAAAATGTCGCGGACCTGATGGGCGGCAGGCGTTGCAGCCTGCATTCCGACAGCCATCCCTGCGGAGGTGCGCAACGCGTTTTGCTGCGCTCCGCTCGCGGGGGTTACGGCAGTCTTCTCGTCATCCCAGTTGAGCATAAATTCTCACCATCAATTTAGAACGGTTTGTACCATCTTTTCCTGAGCGATAAAAGGGCTCGCTCACGAAAAATCCTTTTTTCGATTCGCGTTGCGACCTCGATACAACACTTTGAGCAACGCATCGTCGTTCATGCAGCGCGCGACGTGTGTCGCACGTGTATCGCGAGGTGCGCTCGACGCATCGAACGCTGATCGAAACGCGACGTCGTCGGGGATGTTTCGATCGCTTGTCACTGCCTGCAACGCGAGTGCCGCGTTACAGATTCCTTATCATTTTTTTAGTTGAGAGCGGCGCACACTTCAACCTCGATCGGTTGTCGTGCGCGCCGCCCGAACCTTCTTCAGGTCATGCGCGCCGCGTTACTGGCAGGCTTCGCACTCGTCGAAGCCGGGATCGCCCGGGCGCATCGTGCATACCGGACCGTCCGCTTCAACCGGCGCGAGTGCCGGTGCCGCGTCGACTGCGCCCGACGACGACGCTGCGCCGCCCGCTGCACCGAAGCCGCCTGCCGCGCCTTGCGCGCCGCCGCTGCTCGAGCCGCCGCTCGTCGGCACCGCGTTCAGCGCGCCGTGTGCGACCGTCGACTTCTCGACGTGCGTCGCTGCCATCGTGCGGAGGTAGTAGGTCGTCTTCAGACCGCGCAGCCACGCGAGCTTGTAGACCTCGTCGAGCTTCTTGCCCGACGCGCCGCCCATGTAGATGTTCAGCGACTGCGCCTGGTCGATCCACTTCTGGCGACGCGATGCCGCTTCGACCAGCCACGTCGGGTCGACTTCGAACGCGGTCGCGTAGATCGCGCGCAGGTCGGCCGGGATACGGTCGATGCGCGACAGCATGCCGTCGAAGTACTTCAGGTCGGCGACCATCACTTCGTCCCACAGGCCGCGTTCCTTCAGGTCGCGGACGAGGTACTCGTTGACCACCGTGAATTCGCCCGACAGGTTCGACTTCACGTACAGGTTCTGGAAGGTCGGCTCGATGCATGCCGACACGCCGATGATGTTCGAGATCGTCGCCGTCGGCGCGATCGCGACGCAGTTCGAGTTGCGCATGCCGTGCGCGGCGATCCGCGAACGCAGCGTCGTCCAGTCGAGCGACTCGGACGTGTCGACCTCGACGTAGCCGCCGCGCGCTTCCGTCAGCAGCTTCAGCGTGTCCTGCGGGAGGATGCCGCGATCCCACAGCGAGCCGCGGTAGCTCGAGTAGCGGCCGCGTTCCTCGGCCAGCTCGGTCGACGCGTAGTACGCGTAGTAGCAGACCGCTTCCATCGAACGATCGGCGAACTCGACCGCCGCTTCCGACGCGTACGGCGTGCGCAGCAGGTGCAGGCAGTCCTGGAAGCCCATGATGCCCATGCCGACCGGACGGTGCTTCAGGTTCGAGTTACGCGCCTTCGGCACCGCGTAGTAGTTGATGTCGATCACGTTGTCGAGCATGCGCATCGCGACGCTGATCGTGCGCTTCAGCTTGTCGTGGTCGAGCGCGTAGCTGCCGTCGGCCTGCTTCACCAGGTGGGCGACGAGGTTCACGGAGCCCAGGTTGCACACCGCGATTTCGGTGTCGCTCGTGTTCAGCGTGATTTCCGTGCACAGGTTCGACGAGTGGACGACGCCGACGTGCTGCTGCGGCGAGCGCACGTTGCACGGATCCTTGAACGTGATCCACGGGTGGCCCGTTTCGAACAGCATGCCGAGCATCTTGCGCCAGAGCTGCTGCGCCGGAATCTTCTTGAACAGCTTGATCTCGCCGCGCGCGACCTTCTCTTCGTAAGCCGTGTAAGCCTTCTCGAAATCGGCGCCGAACTTGTCGTGCAGGTCCGGGCAGGTCGACGGCGAGAACAGCGTCCAGTCGGCGCCTTCCATCACGCGCTTCATGAACAGGTCGGGAATCCAGTTCGCCGTGTTCATGTCGTGCGTACGGCGGCGATCGTCGCCGGTGTTCTTGCGCAGCTCGAGGAACTCCTCGATGTCGAGGTGCCACGATTCGAGGTACGCGCAGACCGCGCCCTTGCGCTTGCCGCCCTGGTTGACCGCGACGGCCGTGTCGTTGACGACCTTCAGGAACGGGACCACGCCTTGCGACTTGCCGTTCGTGCCCTTGATATGCGAGCCGAGTGCGCGCACGCGGGTCCAGTCGTTGCCGAGACCGCCGGCGAACTTCGACAGCAGCGCGTTTTCCTTCAGCGCTTCATAGATGCCGTCGAGATCGTCCGCGACCGTCGTCAGGTAGCACGACGACAACTGCGAGCGGTGCGTGCCCGAGTTGAACAGCGTCGGCGTCGAGCTCATGAAGTCGAAGCTCGACAGCACGTTGTAGAACTCGATCGCGCGCGTTTCGCGGTCGATCTCGTTCAGCGACAGGCCCATCGCGACGCGCATGAAGAATGCCTGCGGCATTTCGATGCGGCTGCCGTCGACGTGCAGGAAGTAGCGGTCGTACAGCGTCTGCAGGCCGAGGTAGCCGAACTGCAGGTCGCGGTTCGCGTCGAGCGCTTCGCCGAGACGCTTCAGGTCGAACTGCAGCAGCTTGTCGTCGAGCAGGCCGGCGTCGACGCCGCGCTTCAGGAACTGCGGGAAGTATTCCGCGTAGCGGGCCGACATCTCGGCCTGGACCACTTCCTCGCCGAGGATCTCGCGACGGATCGTGTGCAGCAGGATGCGGGCCGTGACCTGGCTGTATGCCGGATCCTTTTCGATCATCGTGCGCGCAGCGAGGATCGCCGAGTCGTAGACCTGGCTCATCGGCACGCCGTCGTACAGGTTCTTCACCGTTTCCGCGACGATCGGGTCAGGGTTAACCGCAGCGCCGAGACCGTCGCATGCCGACACGATCAGCGCGCGCAGTGCGTTCAGGTCGAGCGGGCGCGTGACGCCGTTGTCGACGACGTTGATGCCGGTGCTCGACTCGCCGCCCGCTGCCGCTGCTTCCTCGCCCGCATGCTGGCGCTCGAGGTGACGCTTCTCGCGATACAGCACGTACGCACGCGCGACGTTGTGCTCGCCGCCGCGCATCAGCGCGAGTTCGACCTGGTCCTGGATGTCTTCGATATGGAACGTACCGCCGTTCGGACGGCTGCGCACGAGCGCGCGCACGACGTTGTGCGTGAGCTGCTCGACGAGTTCGCGTACGCGTGCCGATGCCGCGCCCTGCCCGCCATTGACGGCCAGGAAAGCCTTGGTCACCGCAATCGCGATCTTCGAAGGCTCGAACGACACCACGCTGCCGTTGCGGCGGATCACCTTGTAGTCGGCGAACGTGGCCTGCGGCGCGAGCGCCTGCGCGCCCTGTTCGGTCCCGCCGAGCGGACGGCTCGAGGCGCTCTCGTACTGGGACGTCGCGTTGTCGGTGGTTTGCATGTGCAAAGCTCCTGGTGTTGGATGGTGCGGAGAGAACCGCGGATTAAAACGAACGCTGCGCTATCGGATGCGCGAGCGGTAAGAGGCGAGCGATGCGTCGGGGAAGCCGGTTCGGTCGATGCGCGACAACCGATCCGGTCGTGTGCTTCGTCATGTGTACGCTGCCCCGTCGAAGTTCGCTGCGCTTGATTGCGACGCCCGGACCGCCCGGCCTGGCGCGCCGCACTGAGAACCCTGGCCGCCGGCGTTGCCCGCCGGCCGGTGCCGCTCGGGTTTCCCCTGCGACACACACTATATCTAGTACAGAACCGCTCAACTGGCACCAAGTATAGTGGACATTCCGGCGACATCAAAACGGAGAATTTTCGCCGGAGGTATTGACATCAACCCGGCCGCCCGGACGGGCAGACGCGACAAGGCATTGGTCGGAAAAAAAAATTTCGCCCGCTCAAAAACCCTGCGATCAGTGCTGACGGAAAGGAAAGTATTCGGCGGAAAACCCGGCATCGCTCGCGAAGCGTTGCCAATCGAAGTGCGGACCCGGGTCGGTCTTGCGGCCCGGCGCGACGTCGGAATGCCCGGCCACCGCATCGATCGGGTAGCGCGCGGCGAGCGTGCGTGCGAGCACCCCGAGCGTCGCGTACTGCGCCGCGTCGAACGGCACGTCGTCCGCACCTTCGAGTTCGATGCCGATCGAGAAGTCGTTGCAGCGCGGCCGGCCGAAGAACTCGGACGCGCCCGCATGCCATGCACGCTCGTCGCACGACACGAACTGCACGAGTTCGCCGTCGCGGCGGATCAGGAAGTGCGCGGACACGCGCACGTCGCGCAGGTGACGCTGGTAATAGGGGTGCGTATCGCAATCGAGGCGATTCAGGAACAGCGCCTCGATCGCATCGCCGCCGAACTCGCCGGGCGGCAGGCTGATGTTGTGGACGACGACGAGCGTCGGCACCGCGCCCGCGGGCCGCGCCTCGAAATTCGGCGACGGCGCGTGGCGCGCTTCGCGCACCCAGCCGTTCGCGTCGACCGACAGCAGCGCTGCGTCGCTCATCGGGCGTCGTGGCCGCTCGCGTGTGCGCCGTGGCGCTGCGCGTGCTCGGTGCTGCAGAAGTATTCGCCGCCCGCGGCGACGGCGTCGCCCTGCGGCGTATGCACGCCGCACTCGGCGCAACGCACCATCGGTTCGGGCAGCGAGCGCGCGTCGCCGTTCGGGCGTGCCGCCCCGGCGCCAGGACCCGGTGCGCCGTCGTTGCCGCCACCGCGGCCGGCGCGCGCCTGCGCGTGCTCCTGGGCCTGGCGCAGCTTGCGCGTGAGCCACGAACCAGCGAAGAAGAGAAGAATCAGGAGAAGAATCTGTCGCATCGGAAACCTGCGTTCAAACCACGGAGCGGTGCAGCAGCACCTCGAAAACGAACCGGCTGCCGACATACGCGAGCAGCAGCGCGGCAAACGACACGAGCACCCAGCGCGCGGCGCCGCGCCCGCGCCAGCCCGACGTCTTGTGCGCGACCAGCAGGCCGCCGAACATCAGCCACGACAGCACCGCGAACACGGTCTTGTGATCGAGCCGCAGCGCGCGTGCATCGACCTGCTCGCTGAACAGGATCCCCGACGCGAGCGTCAGCGTCAGCAGCACGAAGCCGGCGCCGATCAGACGGAACAGCAGCTTCTCGAGCGTGAGCAGCGGCGGCAGCGTTTCGAGCCAGCTCGCGATCCAGCCGGTCGAGCCGTCGCGCCCGCCGCTCCTCAGCGACTGCAGGCGCCGCTCGACCATCAGCATCAGGACCGCATGCAGCGCGGCGATCGCGAAAAGGCCGTACGCGATGTTCGCGATCAGGAAGTGCATCTTGAACAGCGGCGCTGCGGCATAAGGCAGCACCCGCACGCCACCGAACACGAGCGGCAGCAGCGACGCGCCGCACGCGAGCGGCAGCACGAGCAGGCGCAGGCTGTCGAGCGGGAAGAAGAAGCTCTCGATCCAGTAGATGCCGGCGCCGAGCCAGAACATCGCGGACAGCGCGAACGCGAAGCCGAAGACCATCGCGTCGTGCGGGAAGATCGTCGTGTGCAGCAGCACGCCGTGCGCGACGAGCGCCGCGAACAGCAGCGCGCGGCCGGCGCCGCTCATTCCCGACGCGGCGGACGCCGGCACCGGCACGGCCGGCACGCTCGCGACGAGCGGCGTCGCACCCTGGCGGTGCGTGCGCCAGCCTGCGACGGCGAGGCCGCCGTACAGGAATGCGGTGAGGGCATACAGTACAATATCCATGTTCGAAGTTTACACTAGGCCCCCTTCCCGCGACGGCTCCCTTTTGTACGGTTCCGTTGCGCCTTCGGGCCCCACTGTCCATCGCTCCCCATGCTCGACAATCTCACTCAACGGATGGCGCGCGTCGTCAAGACGCTGCGCGGCGAGGCCCGGCTTACCGAGGCGAACACCCAGGAGATGCTCCGCGAGGTGCGTCTCGCGCTGCTGGAAGCCGACGTCGCGCTGCCGGTCGTCCGCGAATTCATCGCCAAGGTCAAGGAAAAGGCGCTCGGCGAGGAAGTGATCAGCAGCCTGTCGCCGGGCCAGGCGCTCGTCGGCGTGGTCCAGAAGGAACTGACCGCCGTGATCGGCGGCGACTACGAAGGCAAGGCCGCCGAGCTGAACCTCGCGGTCACGCCGCCCGCCGTGATCCTGATGGCCGGCCTGCAGGGCGCCGGCAAGACCACGACCGCCGGCAAGCTCGCGAAACTCTTGCGCGAGAAGTACAAGAAGAAGGTGCTGACGGTGTCGTGCGACGTGTATCGCCCGGCCGCCATCATGCAGCTGAAAACGGTGAGCGAACAGGTCGGCGCCGATTTCTTCCCGTCGACGCCGGACCAGAAGCCCGTCGACATCGCACTCGCGGCCGTCGACTGGGCGAAGCGCCACTACCATGACGTGCTGATCGTCGACACGGCCGGCCGCCTCGGTATCGACGAGGCGATGATGCAGGAAATCGCCGCGCTGCACGGCACGCTCAAGCCGGCCGAAACGCTGTTCGTCGTCGACGCGATGCTCGGCCAGGACGCGGTCAACACCGCGAAGGCGTTCAACGACACGCTGCCGCTCACCGGCGTCGTGCTGACCAAGCTCGACGGCGATTCGCGCGGCGGTGCCGCGCTGTCGGTGCGCCACATCACGGGCAAGCCGATCAAGTTCGTCGGCGTCGCCGAGAAGCTCGACGGCCTCGAGGTGTTCCACCCGGACCGGATGGCGAACCGGATCCTCGGCATGGGCGACATCCTCGCGCTCGTCGAGGAAGCGCAGCGCGGCGTCGACGTGCAGGCCGCGCAGAAGCTCGCCGACAAGGTCAAGAAAGGCGGCGACTTCGACCTGAACGATTTCCGCGCGCAGATCTCGCAGATGAAGAACATGGGCGGCCTGTCGTCGCTGATGGACAAGCTGCCCGCGCAGTTCCAGCAGGCGGCGGCCGGCGCCGACATGGGCCAGGCCGAGAAGTCGATCCGCCGGATGGAAGGCATCATCAGCTCGATGACGCCCGCCGAGCGCGCCAAACCCGAAATCATCAAGGCGACGCGCAAGCGCCGCATTGCAGCCGGCGCGGGCGTGCCGGTGCAGGAAGTCAACCGGATGCTGAACCAGTACGACCAGATGCGTACGATGATGAAGAAGCTGAAGGGCGGCAACATGCAGAAGATGATGCGCGGCTTGAAGGGCATGATGCCCGGCATGCGCTGATTCCGCCCGTCGGCCGGCGCGCGGGTTTTTGCCGTAGCGCGCGCCAGCCGTTCTGCTTCATTCTTATTTGTATACCGACTGCCCGCCAGAACTCATGAACCGCGAAGAAGCCCTCCACATTTTCGAACACTCCGAAGAGATCGTCTCGGCGGACGCCGTCAACGCGTCGATCGCCCGGATGGCCGAAGCGATCCGCGCCGAGATCGGCGACGCGTTCCCGCTCGTCCTCTCGGTGATGGGCGGCGCCGCGGTGTTTACCGGGATGCTGCTGCCGCATCTCGATTTCCCGCTGGAATTCGACTACATCCACCTGACCCGCTACCGCAACACGACGCAGGGCAGCCCGGAGATGCACTGGCGCGTCGCGCCGCGCGAATCGGTGAAGGACCGCATCGTGCTCGTGCTCGACGACATCCTCGACGAAGGCGAGACGATGGCCGCGATCCGCGACCGCATCCTCGACATGGGCGCGAAGCGCTTCATGTCCGCGGTGCTGTGCGAGAAGACGCTCACGAAAGCGAAACCGCTGCATCCCGACTTCTGCGGCTTCTCGGTGCCCGACCGCTACGTGTTCGGCTGCGGGATGGACGCCAAGGGCTACTGGCGCAACCTGCCGACGATCCGTGCGCTGACCGCGAACGTCTGATCGCCGCCCTGCCCGCTATATAAATGGAAAGCGGCGCTCCGGTTACCCGGAGCGCCGCATTTTTTCGTCGGTACGCACCAACGCGTTACATCTGCAGCTGGTGCACGAACGCCTTGATGCCGGCGAGCAGCATCTCGACCGAGATCGCGACGAGCACGAGACCCATCAGCCGCTCGAACGCGGCGACGGTTCGCTCGCCGAGCCACTGCTGGATCCGTTCGGCCAGCACCAGCGTGATCGCGCAGACGATCATCGTGACCGTCAGCGCGCCGACCCACTCGAACATCTTGCCCGGCGCCTGCGACGTCAGCAGCATCACCGTCGCGAGCGCGGACGGCCCGGCGAGCGCGGGAATCGCGAGCGGCACGATGAACGGTTCACCGCCGGCGCGCGGATCGCTGCCGAGCGCGCCGTCCGGATGCGGGAAGATCATCCGCAGCGCGATCAGGAACAGCACGATCCCGCCGCCGAGCCGCAGCGACAGGTCGGTGAGGTTCATCATCCGCAGGAAGCGGTCGCCGACCACCATGAAGAACAGCAGGATCACGAACGCGATCCCGACTTCACGCAGGATCAGCTTCACGCGCCGCTCGCGCGGCACATCCCGCATCGCCGTGATGAACAGCGGGATGTTGCCGAGCGGATCCGTGATCAGCACGAGGAGCACGGTGGCCGACAGGAAGGTGTATTCCACCGTATCCTCCGGTCGAAGCGCTTAGCGCGCGAGCGCGGCGCGGATCTTCTCCGTCACCGTCGCCGCGGCCGCGTCGGCCGGCAGCAGCGTCGCCTCGGCGTCGCGGCGGCCCTGATACTCGATCTTGCCTTCCTTCAGGCCGCGCTCGCCGATCACCAGGCGATGCGGCACGCCGATCAATTCCCAGTCTGCAAACATCACGCCCGGGCGCTCGCCGCGATCGTCGAGGATCACGTCGATGCCGGCCGCGGCCAGTTCCGCGTACAGCTTGTCGGCGGCCTCGCGGACCATGTCGCTGCGATCGTAGCCCATCGGGCACAGCACGACTTCGAACGGCGCGATCGACTCGGGCCAGATGATGCCGCGCTCGTCGAAGTTCTGTTCGATCGCCGCGCCGAGAATGCGCGTGACGCCGACGCCGTAGCAGCCCATCAGCATCGGCTGCGGCTTGCCCGACTCGTCGAGGAACGTCGCGCCCATCGCTTCCGAGTACTTGGTGCCGAGCTGGAACACGTGGCCGACTTCGATGCCGCGGCAGATGTCGATCTCACCCTTGCCGTCCGGCGACGGATCGCCCTTCTTCACGTTGCGCACGTCGGCGACGTCCGGCTCCGGCAGGTCGCGGCCCCAGTTCACGCCGGCGATGTGATAGTCGACCTCGTTCGCGCCGACGACGAAGTCGCTCATGTTCGCGACCGTGCGATCGGCGATCACCTTCACCGGCTTCTTCGTGCCGACCGGGCCGAGGTAGCCCGGCGGCGTGCCGAACCACTCGACGATTTCCTGCTCGGTCGCGAAGCGGTGGTTCTTCAGCCCCGGCAGCTTCGACACCTTGATCTCGTTCAGGTCGTGGTCGCCGCGCAGCATCACGAGCCAGATGGTCGGCTCGGCGCCTTCGTTGTCGGTGGCGAGCACGATTGACTTGATCGTACGCTCGAGCGGGATCGACAGCAGTTCGGCGACGGCCTCGCACTTCGCCTTGCCGGGCGTCGCGACCTTTTCCATCGCTTCGGCGGGTGCCGCGCGTTCGGCGATCAGCGGCAGCGCTTCGGCCGCTTCGACGTTCGCCGCGAAGTCGGACGTCGGGCAGTAGGCGATCGCGTCCTCGCCGGTATCGGCGATCACGTGGAACTCGTGCGAGAAGTTGCCGCCGATCGAGCCGCTGTCGGCCGCAACCGCGCGGAACTCGAGGCCGAGGCGCGTGAAGATGCGCACGTATGCGTCGTACATCTTGCGATACGACTCGTTCAGGCCGGCCGCGTCCTTGTCGAACGAATACGCGTCCTTCATGATGAACTCGCGGCCGCGCATCACGCCGAAGCGCGGACGGATCTCGTCGCGGAACTTCGTCTGGATCTGGTAGAAGTTCACCGGCATCTGCCGGTAGCTCTTGATCTGGTTGCGCGCGATGTCGGTGATGACTTCCTCGTGCGTCGGCCCGATCACGAAGTCGTTGTCCTTGCGGTCCTTGAAGCGCAGCAGTTCGGGGCCGTACTGCTCCCAGCGGCCCGATTCCTGCCACAGCTCGGCCGGTTGCACGGCCGGCATCAGCAGCTCGATGGCGCCTGCCCGGTTCATTTCCTCGCGCACGATCGCCTCGACCTTGCGAATCGAACGCAGGCCGACCGGCAGGTAGTTGTAGATGCCGCCGGCGACGCGACGGATCATGCCGGCGCGCACCATCAGCTTGTGGCTGACGATCTCTGCGTCGGCCGGTGCTTCTTTGAGGGTGCCGATAAAGAAACGGGAAGCTTTCATGCGGACGGTTCCAAATACGGCGCCCCCAGGCGGGGCGCCCGAAAAAGTTTCAAGGTGAAAAAGCTGCGCGCGACGAACGACGATGGCGCAGATGACTTAGCAGACAAATCAGGGACAATTCAGCCGGTGTACCCCGCGCGGTTTCGCTCCGTCACGGTGCGCAGCGCCCGTTATCTGTTTATAATCAAAGCAATTTTAAAGGATTCGAAGGTGGTTGTATGCTGGATCGTGAAGGCTTTCGCCCGAACGTCGGCATCATCCTCTTGAACGCGCGCAACGAGGTGTTTTGGGGCAAGCGGCTCCGCGAGCATTCCTGGCAGTTTCCTCAAGGTGGGATCAAGTACGGCGAGACCCCCATGCAGGCGATGTACCGGGAGCTGCACGAGGAGACGGGCCTGCACCCGGAACACGTCAAGATAATCGGCCGCACTCGCGACTGGTTGCGTTACGAGGTGCCTGACAAGTTCATCAAGCGCGAAGTACGCGGACATTACCGCGGCCAGAAGCAGATCTGGTTCCTTCTGCGGATGGTCGGACGCGATTGCGACATTTGCTTGCGCGCGACCGACCACCCGGAGTTCGATGCGTGGCGCTGGAACGAGTACTGGGTGCCGCTCGATGCGGTGATCGAGTTCAAGCGGGATGTCTATCAGTTGGCGCTGACGGAACTGTCGCGCTTCCTGCGCCGCCCGGCGCAGCGAGCCGAAAAGCCGCGTGGGCCGCGTCTGTCGCGCTATCCGCGCGTCATCGGCGCGCAGGCCCAGCAGACGCTGACGATTGTCGACACATCGGTGGTCTGTTCCGAGATCGAAGTGGAGGCGAGCACGCTCGACGAGATGCCGCCCCGCGTGATCGTCGGCAAATGACGAGTCGGACTGCATGACCGGGCGCGACCTTGGTGTCGCGCCCTTTTTTTACGAGGAATGCATATTGAAAGCGATTGCTCTCGCGCTCGCATCGATCGTCGCGGCGGCCACGCTGGCCGGTTGCGCGAATTCGAAGACGCCGACCAACAAGGATGACAGCGAGTTCGTGTACCTGCTGGACCGCCAGGGCAACTGGAAGGAAAACCCGGTCGACACGCTGCCGCCGCTGCCGCAAGCGGGCGATCTGCTGCCGTTCAACGTGTCGCAGAACACGCCGCTCAAGTTCTCCGTCGATGCGAAGTCGCTCGCGGTCGGCAGCGACGGCGTCGTGCGCTACGCAGTCGTCATCACGAGCCCGGCCGGCGCGCGCAACGTGAACTACGAAGGCATCCGCTGCGACACCTACGAATGGCGTCAGTATGCAGGCCTGAATTCGGATCACGACGGCTGGGACCGCACGGTCGAGAACGACTGGCGTCGCATCGAGAACGGCGAGCTGAACGCGTACCACTCGGCGCTGTACCAGGACTATTTCTGCGCGAACAAGATGCCGCAGGGCACGACCCAGCAGATCCTCGAGAACATCAAGTTCCACCGCACCGCGATGAGCCAGCTGCGCTGACCGCGCAACCGAGGCCGGCTGCCCGGCCTCGTTTCGCTTCGTCACAACAAAAAGCCCGCGCGATGCGGGCTTTTTGCTGTCTCGCGACGCCTGGCCGAACGGTTACACGAGCACGAGGTTGTCGCGGTGAATCAGCTCCGGCTCCAGCATGTAGCCGAGCACCGTCTCGATCTCGCCGCTCGGCTTGCGGTGAATCAGCTTCGTTTCCGCGCTGCTGTAGTTCGTGAGGCCGCGCGCCACTTCACGCCCGTCGGGGCCGACACACGCGATCACCTCCCCGCGTGCGAACGCGCCCTGCACGCCAGTCACGCCGATCGGCAGCAGGCTCTTGCCGCCGGCCGTCAGCTTCTCGACCGCGCCCGCATCGATCACGACGTGCCCGCGCACCTGCAGGTGATCGGCCATCCATTGCTTGCGCGCGGCCATCCGCGCGGTGCGCGCGATCAACTGCGTGCCGATCGCCTCGCCCGCCGCCAGCCGCACCAGCACGTCGGCTTCGCGGCCGCTCGCGATCACGGTGTTCGCGCCGCTGTGCGCCGCGCGCTTCGCCGCGAGGATCTTCGTCAGCATCCCGCCGCGGCCGAGGCTCGAGCCTGCGCCGCCGGCCATCGCCTCGAGCTCCGGCGCGCCCGCGCTGGCTTCCGCGACCAGCGTCGCATTCGGATCCTTGCGCGGATCGGCGGTGAACAAGCCCGTCTGGTCGGTCAGGATGATCAGCGCATCGCCTTCGATCAGGTTCGCGACGAGCGCGCCGAGCGTGTCGTTGTCGCCGAACTTGATTTCGTCGGTGACGACCGTGTCGTTCTCGTTGATGATCGGCACGACGCCGAGCCGCAGCAGCGTCAGCAGCGTCGAGCGCGCATTCAGGTAGCGCTCGCGATCGGCCAGGTCGGCGTGCGTCAGCAGGATCTGCGCGGTGCGGATATCGTGCTCGGTAAAGCGGCTTTCATAAACTTGCGCGAGCCCCATCTGGCCGACCGCGGCGGCGGCCTGCAGCTCGTCGATCTCGCGCGGACGCTTGCTCCAGCCGAGCCGCTGCATCCCTTCGGCAATCGCGCCCGAACTGACGAGCACCACTTCCTTGCCCTGTGCGCGCAGCGCGGCGATCTGGGCCGCCCAGCGGCCGATTGCAGCATGATCGAGCCCCTTGCCGTCGTTGGTCACGAGGCTGGAGCCCACCTTCACCACCAATCGCTTGGAATCCGCGATGATCGAACGCATCGTGCGCCGTCTCCTGTATCTGATGCCTGCCCGGCCGGGCGCAATTGAATTCAGGCACCGGACGCGATGCCCGGTGCGTGTCGGGCCCGCTCAGGCGTCGTCGCCGGGCGTCGCGCCGCCATCGGCTTGCGGCGCATCGCGGAACCGCACGTCCGCGGCCAGATCTTCCTCTTCCGCCGCACGATGTGCGTCCGAATGCTCGGCGAGGTAATCGTAGATCGCGTAGCACAGCGCTTCGCAGCCCTGGCCCGTGAGCGCCGAAATCTCGAACACCGGGCCGTCCCAGCCGAAACGGTCGAGGAAATCGGCGACGCGCGCCTCGCGCTCGTCTTCCGGCACCATGTCGAGCTTGTTGAGGACGAGCCAGCGCGGCTTCTCGTACAGCGCCTCGTCGTATTTGCGCAGCTCGCCGACGATCGCGGTCGCTTCAGCGACCGGGTCGACGCTTTCGTCGAACGGAGCCAGATCGACGAGATGCAGCAGCACGCCGGTGCGCTGCAGGTGTCGCAGGAACTGGTGGCCGAGGCCCGCGCCTTCGGCGGCGCCCTCGATCAGCCCCGGAATATCGGCGATCACGAAGCTCTTGCTCGGGCCGACCCGCACGACGCCAAGGTTCGGCGCGAGCGTCGTGAACGGATAGTCGGCGATCTTCGGCTTCGCGTTCGACACCGACGAGATGAAGGTCGACTTGCCGGCGTTCGGCATGCCAAGCAGACCGACGTCGGCGAGCACCTTCAGCTCGAGCCGCAGCATGCGCCGTTCGCCGGGCTTGCCGTCGGTTTTCTGGCGTGGCGCGCGGTTCGTGCTCGACTTGAAATGCAGGTTGCCGAGACCGCCTGCGCCGCCCTTCGCGAGCATCACCTGCTGATCGTGCTCGGTCAGGTCGGCGATCAGCTCGCCCGTATCCATGTCGGTCACGACCGTGCCGACCGGCATGCGCAGCGTGACGTCGTCCCCGCCCTTGCCGTAGCAATCCGAGCCGCGACCGTTTTCGCCGTTGCGCGCCAGGTGCTTCTTCGCGTAACGGTAGTCGATCAGCGTGTTGATGTTGCGGTCGGCGATCGCGTAGACGTTGCCGCCCCGGCCGCCGTCGCCGCCGTCCGGCCCGCCGAACGGAACGAATTTCTCGCGGCGCATCGACGCGCTGCCATCGCCTCCGTCGCCGGCGATGACTTCGATTCGTGCTTCGTCAATGAACTTCATTCGTCACTCCGACCAGTATTTCCGCTATTGTGCCGCGCGCCGGCGCGCTTGAACAATCTGCCGTTCGGCCGATTGCCCGCCAGTGTCGCGACAGCCGCCGGCGCGCACATGCGCCCGGCGGCCAAATAAAAAAAGGCCCCGCGAAGACTGCGGGGCCTTTCGGCTACGAAGCCCGTGGGTGCCTGAACTTAGGCAGCCGCCGGGACAACGATGACCAGATGCTTCTTGTCCGCGCCCTTGGTCGCGAACTTGACGTGACCGTCGACCAGCGCGAACAGGGTGTGATCCTTGCCCATGCCGACGTTCTCGCCAGCGTGCATGCGCGTACCGCGCTGACGCACGATGATGCCGCCAGCGTTGATCGCCTGGCCGCCGTACACTTTCACGCCGAGACGTTTCGACTCGGAGTCGCGGCCGTTCCGGGAAGAGCCGCCTGCCTTTTTGTGTGCCATCTGATTGCTCCTTTACCGAGGCGCTTACGCGTTGATCGCGTCGATGCGCAGCTCAGTGTAGTTCTGGCGGTGGCCGCCGTGCTTTTGGTAGTGCTTCCGGCGACGCATCTTGAAGATGGTGACCTTGGCATGACGACCGTGCGACACAACGGTGGCCTTGACGGAAGCCCCACTGACCAGCGGCGTACCGAACTTAATCGATTCGCCTTCGCCCACTGCGAGAACCTGGTCGAGCGTGATTTCAGCGTCAATGTCAGCCGGTATCTGTTCTACTTTGAGTTTTTCGCCAACGGCAACCTTGTACTGCTTGCCGCCGGTTTTTATGACCGCGTACATTGAGAACCTCACTCTGGATCCAATTTTTCCGCACACCACGCGCGGAAAACACGTGATTATACATGGGCTTAGCACCCAAGTCAAAGCCGATCCACGATTGCCGCCCGCAAGCCCTGGCCGGACGGCCAAAATCACCGGGCAGACACGTCCGACAGACCGGCATATCGCGGATTCGACTTATAATCCGCGGCATCACCCATTTCGATCATCATGTCGTCGTCCACCGCCTCCCCCACCCTCAGCGCCGCCCACCTGCTCGCCCCGATCGCCAGCGACATGGAGCAGGTGAATCGCGTTATCCGGCAAAGCCTCGCGTCCGACGTGCTGCTGATCAACCAGATCGCCGAGTACATCATCGGCGCGGGCGGCAAGCGGCTGCGTCCGGCCCTGCTGCTGCTCGTCGCCGGCGCGCTCGGCGAGACGTCGCACCAGCGGCACGTGCTGGCCGCCGTCGTCGAGTTCATCCACACGGCCACGCTGCTGCATGACGACGTCGTCGACGAATCCGAACTGCGGCGAGGCCGCCAGACGGCCAACGCGCTGTTCGGCAACGCGGCGAGCGTGCTGGTCGGCGACTACCTCTATTCGCGTTCGTTCGAGATGATGGTCGGCGTCGGCAAGATGCGCGTGATGGAAATCCTGTCGGAAGCGACGACGATCATTTCCGAAGGCGAAGTGCTGCAGCTCCTGAACATGCACGACGCGGACGTCGACGAGACGCGCTACATGCAGGTGATCCGCTACAAGACGGCGAAGCTGTTCGAGGCATCGGCCCGCCTGGGCGCGGTGCTCGCCGGCGCCGATGCGCCGACCGAAGCCGCCGCCGCCGAATACGGCCGCCGGATCGGCACCGCATTCCAGATCATGGACGACTGGCTCGACTACGCGGGCACGGCCGAAGCGATGGGCAAGAATGCCGGCGACGACCTGCGCGAAGGCAAGCCGACACTGCCGCTCATCTATCTGATCGAACGCGGCACGCCCGAGCAATCGGCGCTCGCCCGCGAGGCGATCGAACAAGGCGGCACCGATCGCTTCGACACGATCTTCGACGCGATCACGCGTTCGGGCGCGCTCGACCATACGCTCGAATGCGCGCGCCAGGAAGCACAGGCCGCCGCGGCCGCGATCGCCGCGTTCCCGGATTCGATCTACAAGGAAAGCCTGCTCGCGCTGTGCTCGTACTCGACGTCGCGACAGTCGTAAGCGCGCGGCGACCACGACACGAACCGCTTTTCGAAAAATTTCTTCATCAAGGTATTCCCTTTTCGAAAAAACATCGTTATAGTTACGTTCTTGCTTGTGACGACGCAGCGATCTGAACGAAAGCGGCGAAGTCGGAAGAGCAAAAAATCGGGGTGTAGCTTAGCCTGGTAGAGCGCTACGTTCGGGACGTAGAGGCCGGAGGTTCGAATCCTCTCACCCCGACCAGATTTTGAAAAAACCGTGCACCGTGTGCACGGTTTTTTTTTGCCTTCTTCTGCCTGGTCTCGCGAGCGCGCGTGTCGCGCACGACACATCCCGGCCGCCGGCCTCTGCTATATTCCCTCCATCCCTGTCCTTCACTGCCCTTCTGACGCGTGGACCAAATTCCCTTATGGGCGCAAATCGGCGCCGTCTTCCTGCTTCTCCTCTGCTCCAGCTTCTTTTCCATTTCCGAGACCGCGATGATGGCGCTCAACCGCCATCGGCTGAAGCATCTCGCCGGCCAGGGCGTGCTCGGTGCGAAAACCACGCAGGGTCTCCTCACGCGCACCGACCTGCTGCTCAGCGTGATCCTGATCGGCAACAACCTGTTCAACACGATCATCCCGGTCCTGACGACGTCGCTCGCGCTGCACACGTTCGGCCGTAACAACCTGGCGCTGTCGATCGCGACCGGCATCGTCGCGTTCCTGATCATCGTGTTCGCGGAAATCGCGCCGAAGATCGTCGGCGCGACCTTTCCCGAACGCATCGCGCTGCCCGCCAGTCTCGTGATCGCGCCGCTGATGCGCGTGTTCAAGCCGGTCGTCTGGTTCGTCAATGAACTGGCGAACGGCGTGCTCTGGATGCTGCGCATCAATACGAAGAAGGGCCGCGACCAGCGGATGTCCGCCGACGAGCTGCGCGCGATCGTGCTCGAGTCGAGCAGCTTCATGCCGACCAAGCACCGCAGCATCCTGCTCAACCTGTTCGACCTCGAGAACATCACGGTCGACGACGTGATGGTGCCGCGCCGCCAGATCGAGTCGCTCAACTTCTACGCGCCGCTCGACGACATCCTGCATCAGCTCGAGACCTGCTATCACAACCGCCTCGTCGTCTACGAAGGCGACATCGACAAGGTGCTCGGCGTGCTGCACGTCCGCAAGACGCTCACCGGGCTGCACAACCAGGATTTCGACCGCGAAACGTTGCGCACGCTGCTCGCCGAGCCGTACTACGTGCCGTCGGGCACGCCGGTCGTCCAGCAGCTCCAGTATTTCCAGGAAAGCCGCCAGCGGACCGCGCTCGTCGTCAACGAGTACGGCGAACTCGAGGGGCTCGTCACGCCCGAGGACATCATCGAGGAACTGATCGGCGAATTCACGACGTCGATGCCGCGCGGCGAACGCGCGGGCGGCTGGAACGAGAACGGAGAATGCATCGTCGCCGCCAGCATGCCGCTGCGCGAACTGAACCGCTGGCTGCACCTGCAACTGCCGACCGACGGACCGAAGACGCTCAATGGCCTGATCCTCGAAATCCTCGAGGAAATCCCCGAAGGCGACGTGTGCCTGAAGATCCGCGACGTGATGCTCGAGGTCATGCGCAGCGACGACCAGGCCGTGCGCACCGTCAAGCTCTTCAAGCCGCGCAGCACGCGCGCACGCGGCGCGCGCTAGCCGAACGGCCGACTGTCGGCGCCGCGCACGATACGCGACCATTTGCCGGTCACGATCAACAGGCGGCCGAGCGCCGGCTCACATGCACTTCCCACTTCCCGGGGCGCCGCTGCACACGCAGCGGCCGCCTGTCTCCACCGCCGCATCGCCCGCCGAAACACCGCGGTCGCTCGATGCGGCGCAACTCGACGACTCGCCCGCCGTACGGCTGCTGACCGACACACTGCACGCCGCCCGCGTGCGCGACGCGTCCGACATCCACGTCGAACCGTTCGAAGCAGGCTGGCGCATCCGCCTGCGCATCGATGGCGTCCTGCATGAACACGCGCGGCCGCCCGCTCATCTGCGCGACGCGCTCGTGACGCGGATCAAGGTGCTCGCCCGCATGGACATCGCCGAGCGCCGGCTTCCGCAGGACGGCCGGCTGCGCATCGCGGTCGACGGCGGCACGCGCGGCGACTACCGGGTCAGCTCGCTGCCCACGCTGTTCGGCGAGAAGCTCGTGTTGCGCCGCCTCGAAACGCTGCCGCCCGACCTCACGCTCGCGCGTCTCGGCTTCGACGCGCGGCAGGCCGCGGCGATGGAAGCCGCGATACGCGCGCCGCACGGTCTCGTGCTCGTGACCGGGCCGACCGGCAGCGGCAAGACGCTGTCGCTCTACTGCGCGCTGCAGATGCTCGACCGCGATGCGCACAATGTGTGCACGGTCGAGGATCCGGCCGAGATCCAGCTCGACGGCATCAACCAGGTCGGCGTCGCCGAAAAAGCCGGGCTGACGTTCGCCACTGCGCTGCGCGCGCTGCTGCGTCAGGACCCGGACGTCATCATGGTCGGCGAGATTCGCGATGCGGAGACGGCCGACGTCGCGATCAAGGCCGCACAGACCGGGCACCTCGTGCTGTCCACGCTGCATACGAACGACGCGCCGGCAGCCGTCGCGCGACTGCTCGACATCGGCGTCGCGCCATACAACCTCGCCGCCGCGTTGCGCCTCGTCACCGCGCAACGCCTCGTGCGGCGCCTGTGCCTCACCTGCCGCGTGCGTTCGGACGCGTCGGTGCGCGCGCTGCGCGAAGCAGGCTGCAATCCGGCAGCACTGGAATCCGGGTGGCGCCCGTTCGTCGCGCGCGGCTGTGCCGCCTGTCACGGCATCGGTTATCGAGGCCGCATCGGCCTGCATCAGACGATGCCGGTTTCACCGGAGATGGCAGAACGCATCGTCGCGCGCGCAAGCGTCGGTGCGCTCGCGCAATGCGCGGCAGCCGAGGGCGTACGTAGTCTGCGCGACGCGGCACTCGCGCACGTTCGCGACGGTACGACGAGCGTCGCGGAAGCACTGGCCGCGACGCCCGACGCGTGATCGCGATGCCTGCACCGCCGCACGAGACGCGTTTCGCGTGGCGTGGCCGTCGTCGCGACGGCACGCCATGCCGCGGGAACGTCATCGCCTTCGATGCCGCCGCCGCACGTGCGGCGCTCGCGCGCGACGGCGTCACGGTGCTGTCGCTCGATGTCCGCGGCACGGCCCGCCCGCCGTCGGCCGGCGCGCGGGAAGTCACGCGCTTCACGCGTCAGCTCGCGAGCCTGCTGCAGGCCGGACTGCCGCTCGCACCGTCGCTCGAGATGCTCGCGCGCACCCGCACGCGCGACGGGCTGCCGCGCATCGCCGCCGGCCTCGCACGCGAGATCGTCGGCGGGCAGCGCTTCGCCGCCGCGCTCGCACGCTACCCGTCCCAGTTCGGCACGCTGTATCGCCAGTTGATCGAGGTAGGCGAAGCATCGGGCGCGCTCGGCACCATACTGACCCGCGTCGCGGAGCACCGCGAACGTGCCGACGCGCAATGGCGCAAGCTGCGTGCCGCGCTCGCCTACCCGGTCGCCGTCATCGTGTTCGCGCTCGCGATCTCGGCCGCGCTGATGGTGTGGGTCGTGCCGACGTTCCGGCAGATCTTCGACGGCTTCGGCGCGGCCTTGCCGGCGCCGACCCGAGCCCTGCTCGCCCTCTCGTCCGCGACCTCGGCCTGGGGCGGCACGTTCGTCGCCGGGGCAGCGGTGGCGGGGCTCGCCGCACGTCACGCGCTGCGGCGCTCGCCATCGCTGCGCTACACGGCCGCGCGGCACGTGCTGGATGCGCCGCTCGTCGGCGGCGCGCTCACGCGGTTCGCGACCGCGCGCTGGTGCCGCTCGCTCGCAACGCTGCTCGGTGCGGGCGTCCCGCTCGCCGATGCATTCTCCACGCTCGAACGCACCGCCGGCCATCCGGTGTTCGAGCAGGCCACCGCGCAGATCGCGACGCGCGTGCTGCGCGGCGCGCGTCTCGCCGATGCGATGCACGCGGCGGGCTGCTTCCCGGACGACGTCGTGCAGCCGATCGCCGTCGCCGAGGAAACCGGCGCGCTCGACACGATGCTCGCCGATATCGCCGCGCTATGCGAACGTCAGCTCGACGCACGCCTCGATGCGCTCGCCGCGCTCGGCGAGCCGCTGATCGTGATCGTCCTGGGTGCGCTCGTCGGCGGCCTCGTGATCGCGATGTATCTGCCCATCCTTCAGCTGGGCAACGTGGTGTAGCATCGCAACCGATTCTGTCGCCTTTTCAAGCCCGAACCCGAGCCCCATGACGCCCGCGCCCCTGACCACCGTTTTCGACTCGCCCGACAGCACGTTGCACGCGCTGGCGATGCTGCCGCTCGCGGTGCAGTATGCGTTCGCCGTCGTGCTCGGCCTGTGCGTCGGCAGCTTCGTGAACGTCGTCGTGCACCGGGTCCCGGTGATGATGCAGCGCGCGTGGCAGGCCGAAATCGCGGAAGCAACCGGCAGCGCAAGCTCGCCGCCGGACGACGGCTATCCGCCGCACTACGATCTGTGGCGCCCGCGCAGCGCCTGTCCGCATTGCGGTCACGTGCTGCGCGCGTGGGAAAACATCCCGCTCGTCAGCTACCTGCTGTTGCGCGGGCGCTGCCGTCAGTGCGGCCATGCGATCGGCGTGCGCTATCCGCTCGTCGAGCTCGCCGGTGCGCTGCTCGCCGCCGGTTCGCTCGCCGCGTTCGGCCCCACCGTTGCCGCACTCGCCGCGTTCGGACTGTGCGCCGCGCTGCTGGCGATGAGCGCGATCGATATCCAGACCGGCTACCTGCCCGATTCGATGACGCTGCCTCTGCTGTGGGCCGGGCTCGCACTGAATCTCGGCGGCACGTTCACGTCGCTGCGTTCGGCCGTGGTCGGCGCGATGGCCGGCTACCTGTTCCTGTGGTCGGTCTACTGGCTGTTCAAGTGGCTGCGCGGCATCGAGGGCATCGGCTTCGGCGACCTGAAGTTGCTCGCCGCGCTCGGCGCGTGGATGGGCTGGGCCGCGCTGCCGCAGGTCGTGCTGTTCGCCGCGGTGACGGGTGCGCTCGTCGGGCTCGTCGCGACCTGGCGCGGGCGCATGCGCTTCGAGGAGCCGATTCCGTTCGGCCCGTTCCTCGCGGCAGGCGGCGTCGCCACGCTGTTTTTCGGTACCCCTTTCTATTCGGCGCTCGGCGGCTGACATGACACGCTGCCGGCGTCCGCCATGTTCGCTGCGTCGCGGGGAGGCGCTTCGCTTCCGCGCGGCGGCCCGGCGGAGGCTCACATGTTTGCAATAGGACTGACCGGCGGCATCGGCAGCGGCAAGACGACCGTCGCCGACCTGTTCGCCGCACGCGGTGCATCGCTCGTCGACACCGACCTGATCGCGCACCGCATCACCGCACCGGCCGGTCTCGCGATGCCCGCGATCGAACACGCATTCGGACCGGACTTCGTCGCGGCCGACGGCTCGCTCGATCGCGCGAAGATGCGCGCACTCATTTTCAGCGACGACGACGCACGCCGGCGCCTCGAGGCGATCACGCATCCGCTGATCCGCGCCGAAACCGATCGCGAAGCCCGCGCAGCGCAAGGCCCTTACGTGATCTTCGTCGTGCCGCTGCTCGTGGAGTCAGGTAACTGGAAGGCGCGCAGCGATCGTGTGCTCGTGGTCGACTGTCCGGTCGAAACGCAGATCGCACGTGTGATGCGACGCAATGATTTCACGCGCGAACAGGTCGAAGCGATCATCGCGAGACAGGCAACGCGCGAGGCGCGTCTCGCAGCGGCCGACGACGTGATCGTCAACGACGCGACGACACCCGATGCGCTCGCCGCGCAGGTCGATGCACTGCACCAACGCTATCTCGCATTGGCGGCTGCCGCGCACTGATCGCGGCGTGCGATCGTGATGGTGTACGAAATTGGTGCGTTGCTAGGGTAGACAGTGAGCATTAGAATGTCCTGCATTGTTTCAATCCCTACCCTAGAGGCGAGCGCGCTTGATTCTTTACGAGTATCCGTTCAACGAGCGAATTCGCACGCTGTTGCGCCTCGAAGACCTGTTCGAGCGCTTCGCGTTCTTTTTGGCTCAGGAGGACCCGCGTGAGCATCACGTCGCGCTGACGACGCTGTTCGAAATCGCCGAGGTCACGGGCCGCGCGGACCTGAAATCGGATCTGATGAAAGAGCTCGAACGTCAACGCCAGACGCTCGCCCCCTTTCGCGGCAATCCGGGCATCGAACAGAATGCGCTCGAGTCCGTGCTCGGTGAAATCGAGCAGACGCTCGCCAATCTTGCGCAGATGCAGGGCAAGACCGGGCAGCATCTGGTCGACAACGAGTGGCTCGCCAGCATCCGCAGCCGCGCGGTGATTCCCGGCGGCACGTGCAAGTTCGACCTTCCGTCGTACTACGCGTGGCAGCAATGGCCCGCGGAACAGCGGCGCCAGGACATCGCGAAATGGATCCTGCCGCTGCTGCCGCTGCGCGATGCCGCGGCGATCGTGCTGCGGCTCGCTCGCGAATCGGGCCAGGCGTCGAAGGTGATGGCGATGCAGGGCAGCTACCAGCAGATGCTGTCGGGGCGCACCTATCAGCTGATGCAGGTGCGCGTGCCGCCGGAGCTGCGCGTGATTCCCGAAGCGAGCGCCAACAAATACATGTTGTGGGTACGGTTCACCATGCAGGACGGCGACGTGCGGCCGCGCGCGGTGGACATCGACGTGCCGTTCCATCTGACACTGTGCAATCTGTAACGGCCGTGTGCCGGTTCGACGCTTTCGTATGACTACCGTTGTGAAATGTCCTTCGTGCGGCGCAGAAGTGCGCTGGACGCCTGAAAACAAGTTCCGTCCCTTCTGTTCGGCCCGCTGCAAGCAGCTCGACCTCGGTGCATGGGCCGCGGAAAAGTACCGGATCGGCGGGTCCTCCGACGAGGGTCCGTCGTCGGAGGAAGACGGCACCGACGGCCGCCGCGACAGCTGAGCGGCGCACGGCACCGCCCATGGGCGGATACGGCCCGCCTTCCAGGCGAGCCGTCACGGCGTCATTGCGACGCCGCTTCCTTCTCGAGCAGTTCCAGCACCGGCAGCGCCGCCGGCAACAGCGGCGCGACCTCGACCGGCAGTTGCTGCCATACGAACGCCTGCCCTTCCTTGCTGTGCGGCTCACCCGTCCAGCCCGTCACCTTGCAGAAATAAAGCCGCACGTACGCGTGCGGATAATCGTGCTCGAGCGTATGCCAGCGGTGGCTGGCCGTGACTTCGATGCCGAGTTCCTCGTGCAGCTCGCGCGCCAGCGCGTCCTCGACGCTCTCCCCGGCCTCCAGCTTGCCGCCCGGAAACTCCCAATAGCCTTCATACGGCTTGCCCTGCAGCCGCTGCGCGAGCAGGTAGCGACCGTCTGGCTGCACCATCACGCCGACCGCGACTTCCGTCACCTTCCGGCCGTCGGGCGCGCGCACGGCGCTCGTTACGGAATCCGTGCTCATGCCTGCTCCTTGCGGCCCGACCAGTCGCGCGCAAACTGCCATGCGACACGCCCCGAACGCGAACCGCGCTCGAGCGCCCAGACGAGCGCATCGCCGCGTGCCGTCTCGATCTCGGCGTCCGCGCAACCGAAATGGCGCAGCCAGTGCGCGACGATGTCGAGGTAGTCGTCCTGCTTGAACGGGTAGAAGCTGACCCACAGGCCGAAGCGCTCCGACAGCGAGATCTTTTCCTCGACGACTTCGCCGGGGTGGATCTCGCCGTCCGGCAGATGCTTGTACGACTCGTTGTCGCTCATGTACTCGGGCAGCAGATGGCGGCGATTCGACGTCGCGTAGATCAGCACGTTGTCGGACTGCGCGGCGATCGAGCCGTCGAGCGCGACCTTCAGCGCCTTGTAGCCCGATTCGCCGTCCTCGAACGACAGGTCGTCGCAGAACACGATGAACCGCTCCGGACGCTGCGAGATCACCTCGACGATGTCGCCGAGATCGTGCAGATCGTCCTTGTCGACTTCGATCAGGCGCAGCCCGTCCTTCGCATAGGCGTTCAGGCACGCCTTGATCAGCGACGACTTGCCGGTGCCGCGGGCACCGGTCAGCAGCACATTGTTCGCCGGCTTGCACTGCACGAACTGTCGCGTGTTCTGCTCGATCAGCCCTTTCTGCCGATCGATGTTGTGCAGGTCGTCGAGCGTGATCGTCGACGCTGCCGGCACCGGTTGCAGATAGCCGCGCCCCTGGCGCTTGCGCCAGCGGAACGCGGTGGCGGCGTTCCAGTCGACGGCCGCCGGCGCCGGGGGGAGCATCCCCTCGAGGCGGCCGAGCAGCGCTTCCGCGCGCGTCAGAAACTGTTCGAGCTTGTCCATGTCGTTCGAGCGCTCCCGATCAGGAGCGGTAGTCCGCGTTGATGCTCACGTAATCGTGCGACAGGTCGCACGTCCAGACCGTTGCCTGCGCGTCGCCGCGACCGAGCAGCACGCGAATCGTGATTTCGCTCTGCTTCATCACGCGCTGGCCGTCCTCTTCCTGATAAGCCGGGTTGCGGCCACCGGCCTTCGCGACGAGCACGTCGTCGAGATAGAGATCGATCTTGCCGACGTCGAGATCCGTGACGCCCGCGTAGCCGATCGCCGCGAGAATCCGGCCCAGGTTGGGGTCGGATGCATAGAAGGCCGTCTTCACCAGCGGCGAATGCCCGATCGCATACGCGATCTGGCGGCACTCGGCGACGCTCTTGCCGCCCTCGACCTGCACCGTCATGAATTTCGTCGCGCCTTCGCCGTCGCGCACGATCAGCTGCGACAGCTGCTGGGCAACCTGCGTCACTGCATCGCGCAGCGCCGCATAAGCCGGCGAATCGGTCGACGTGATCGCGGGCAGCGTGCTCTTGCCCGACGCGATCAGGATGAACGAGTCGTTCGTCGACGTGTCGCCGTCGATCGTGATGCAGTTGAACGAGCGGTCGGCCACTTCCTTCACGAGCGTGTCGAGTACCGGCTGCGCGACGTTCGCATCGAACGCGAGGAAGCCGAGCATCGTCGCCATGTTCGGCTTGATCATGCCCGCGCCCTTGCTGATGCCCGTCAGCGTGACCGTATGGCCGTCGATCGTCACCTGGCGCGACGTGGCCTTCGGCAGCGTGTCGGTCGTCATGATCGCCTGCGCGGCGTCGTACCAGTTCGCGGCCTTGCGGTTCGCGAGCGCGGCCGGCAGCCCGGCCTTCAGGCGGTCGATCGGCAGCGGCTCGAGAATCACGCCGGTCGAGAACGGCAGCACCTGTGCGGCGTCGAGGCCCGCGAGACGCGCGAGTTCCGCGCAGGTTTCGCGGGTGTTCGCGAGGCCCGGCTCGCCGGTGCCCGCATTCGCGTTGCCCGTGTTCACGACGAGCGCGCGGATGCCCGCGCCGCCCGCGCGCACCTTCGCGAGATGCTCGCGGCACACGATCACGGGCGCGGCGCAGAAGCGGTTCTCGGTGAATACGCCAGCGACCGTCGCCCCTTCGTCGACGGAGATGACCAGCACGTCCTTGCGATTCGGCTTGCGGATGTTCGCTTCCGCCCAGCCGAGCGTGACGCCGGCGACGGGATGGAGTTGGGCGGGATCGATCGACGGAAAATTGACAGCCATGGGGCACACCTGCCGGATGGAAAATGCCGGCACGCGCCGGCATCGATTGGAAGAACCGGCGGCCGCACGCGCGGGCCGCCGCAACTCACGTCACTGACTCGAAGCTGCGAACGAAGCGGCACGCGGATGCGCGCCGCCGCCGATCATGACAGCTTCCCGTGACATTGCTTGTACTTCTTGCCGCTGCCGCACGGGCACGGGTCGTTGCGGCCGACCTTCGGCATCTCGCCGCCGGGGCCGCTGTGGGTCATCGCACTGCCGACCATGTCGGCCGTCGCCGTGGCCGCGGTGGCGGCCGCGACGTTCGCGACCGGCGCGCCGGATTCCGCGTAGTCGGCGTGCTGAAACTCGACGTTTTCGAGATGGCCGCCGCGCTCCTCGATCTGCTCGGCGGCTTCCTCGAGCTGCTCAGGCGACTGGATCTGCACGTTCATCACGATGCGCGTGACTTCCTGTTTGATCGCGTCGAGCATCGCGGCGAACAGCTCGAACGCTTCGCGCTTGTATTCCTGCTTCGGGTTCTTCTGCGCATAGCCGCGCAGGTGGATGCCCTGGCGCAGGTGGTCGAGCGCCGCGAGGTGCTCGCGCCACAGCCGGTCGACCGTCTGCAGCATCACCGAACGCTCGAACGCGCTGAACGATTCGCGGCCGACCAGCGCGACCTTCGCCTCGTACTGCTCGTCGGCGGCGGTCGTCACGGCTTCGAGAATCTCCTCGGCCGTGATCGACGACGACTCGTTCACCATTTCCTGGATCGCGAGGTCGAGCTGCCAGTCGTTGCGCAGCGCTTCCTCGAGCTCGGGCACGTCCCACTGTTCCTCGATGCTGCCTTCCGGCACGAACTGGCGGACGACTTCGGTGATCACGCCGTGACGCATCGCCGAGATCGTCTCGGTGATGTCGTGCGCTTCGAGCAATTCGTTGCGCTGCTGGTAGATCACCTTGCGCTGGTCGTTCGACACGTCGTCGTATTCGAGCAGCTGCTTGCGGATGTCGAAGTTGCGCGCTTCGACCTTGCGCTGCGCCGATTCGATCGAACGCGTGACGATGCCGGCCTCGATCGCCTCGCCTTCCGGCATCTTCAGGCGATCCATGATCGAGCGCACGCGGTCGCCCGCGAAGATGCGCAGCAGCGGATCGTCGAGCGACAGATAGAAGCGCGACGAGCCCGGATCGCCCTGGCGGCCCGCACGGCCGCGCAGCTGGTTGTCGATCCGGCGCGATTCATGGCGCTCGGTGCCGATGATGTGGAGGCCGCCCGCGGCCTTCACCTGCTCGTGCAGCGTTTCCCACTCGTCGTGCAACTGCTTGATGCGGCGCGCCTTTTCGTCGGCCGGGATCGCTTCGTCGGCTTCGATGAATGCGGCCTGCTTCTCGGCGTTGCCGCCGAGCACGATGTCGGTACCGCGACCGGCCATGTTGGTCGCGATCGTGATGCGCTTCGGACGGCCGGCTTCCGCGACGATCGCCGCTTCACGCTCGTGCTGCTTCGCGTTCAGCACCTCGTGCGGCAGCCCGGCCTGCTTCAGCAGGTGCGACAGCAGTTCCGAGTTCTCGATCGAGGTCGTGCCGACCAGCACCGGCTGACCGCGCTCGTAGCACTCGCGAATGTCGCGGATCACCGCGTCGTAGCGCTCCTTGGCCGTCTTGTAGATCTGGTCCTGCTTGTCGATCCGCTTCGGCGGACGGTTGGTCGGGATCACGACCGTCTCGAGGCCGTAGATCTCGTTGAATTCGTACGCTTCGGTGTCCGCCGTGCCCGTCATGCCCGCGAGCTTTGCGTACATCCGGAAGTAGTTCTGGAACGTGATCGAGGCGAGCGTCTGGTTCTCGCTCTGGATCTTCACGTGCTCCTTCGCCTCGACCGCCTGGTGCAGGCCGTCGGACCAGCGGCGGCCCGCCATCAGGCGGCCCGTGAATTCGTCGACGATCACCACTTCGCCGTTCTGCACGACGTAGTGCTGATCCTTGTGGAACAGCGTGTGGGCGCGCAGCGCCGCGTACACGTGGTGCATCAGCGTGATGTTCTGCGGTGCGTACAGGCTCTCGCCCTCGCCGATCAGGCCCCACTCGGCGAGCAGCCGCTCGGCCTTCTCGTGGCCCGACTCCGTCAGGAACACCTGGCGCGACTTCTCGTCGAGCGTGTAGTCGCCCGGCTTCTCGACGCCCGTGCCATCGGCCTTCTCCTCGCCGATCTGGCGCTCGAGCAGCGGCGGCAGCGCGTTCATCCGCACGTACAGCTCGGTGTGGTCTTCCGCCTGGCCCGAGATGATCAGCGGCGTACGCGCCTCGTCGATCAGGATCGAGTCCACTTCGTCGACGACCGCGAAGTTCAGGGCCCGCTGCACGCGCGCGTCGGTCTCGTAGACCATGTTGTCGCGCAGGTAGTCGAAGCCGAACTCGTTGTTCGTGCCGTAGGTGATGTCCGACGCGTAGGCCTGCTGCTTCTGGTCGTGCTCCATGCCGGACAGGTTGATGCCGACCGACAGACCGAGGAAGTTGTAGAGGCGCGCCATCCATTCGGCGTCGCGCTGCGCGAGGTAGTCGTTGACCGTCACCACGTGCACGCCACGGCCGGCCAGCGCATTCAGGTACACGGGCAGCGTCGCGACGAGCGTCTTGCCCTCGCCGGTGCGCATTTCCGCGATCTTGCCGTAGTGGAGCACCATGCCGCCGATCAGCTGCACGTCAAAATGGCGCATCTTCAGCACGCGGCGGCTCGCCTCCCGGCAGACTGCGAACGCCTCGGGCAGCAGCTTGTCGAGCGACTCGCCGCCCGCGATCCGCTGGCGGAACTCATCCGTCTTACCGCGCAACTGGTCGTCCGTCAGCTTCTCGATCTGCGTTTCGAGCGCATTGATCGTCGCGACGGTCTTTTGGTATTGCTTGACGAGCCGCTGGTTGCGGCTGCCAAAAATTTTCTGGAGAAAACCGGTTGTCATCGGATCGGATCCTGCGTCGCAGCACCGGCGCCCGGCGCGTGTTGCGCGCCCCGACGCCCGAGCCTCGGCGGCTTAGCGAATTAGTGGAATCAAACGAGGAATTTTAGCACGCGAGGAAGCATGCGCCGGTGTCCCGGCCCGACCCACGCCGCACGCCGAACCCGTGCAGGCAACCGGGCGCACGGCCCGAAAGCCGCCCGTGCGGGAGCCGGCGCGGGTACAATCGGCGTCAACGCCCGCGCCCGTGCGCGCCCGAAGAATGCCTCGATGAACCGATTTTCCAAGCGTTTCGGCCCGCTCCCCGCATATCGCCCGCAACCCGTGTCCGAAGTGCTCAACCGCACCGACGCGTTCGCGGCGCTGCGCGCCGGCGTCGAACAGGTCGCGTCGCTGCAGCGCGACCTCGCGGCGCTCCTGCCCGACTATCTTGCGAATCATGTCGAACCGGGCTCCATCAAGGACGGCACCCTGACCCTCTTTGCCGCGCACAATGCGCTCGCGGCCCGCCTGCGGCAGGTCGAGCCGCGCCTGCTCGCCGATCTCCAGAAGCGCGGCTGGCCGGTCTCGGCGCTGCGCGTACGCGTGCGGCCGAAGGACGCGCCGGAACCGCCGCACGTGAAGCAGGCGCGCATGACGACCGTCGGCGCCGCCGCGTTGCGCGAGCTCGCCGATCACCTCGAGCCGTCGCCGCTGCAGGCCGCGCTCGCGCGGATGGCCGCACGGCACGGCGCGAAGTCGTCGCGCTGAACGCGCGCCGCCGCCCGTGCGGGCCGGCCGCCCAATAAAAAAGCGACCCGAGGGTCGCTTTTTTTATCGCGGGGCGCCGGACGCCGATCAGGCGAAGGCCGTCTGCGCGTCGAACGCGAAGCCCTTCGGCGCAGCCTGCGGGTCGTCGAACGTGACGATCTCGTACGCGTCTTCGTGCGCGAGCAGTTCGCGCAGCAGCGCGTTGTTCAGCCCGTGCCCCGACTTGTACGCGGTGTACGACGCCAGCAGCGGATGGCCGACCACGTACAGGTCGCCGATCGCATCGAGCATCTTGTGCTTCACGAACTCGTCGTCGTAACGCAGCCCGTCGTTGTTCAGGATCCGGTACTCGTCGAGCACGATCGCGTTGTCCATGCTGCCGCCGCGCGCGAGACCCAGCTCGCGCATCATTTCGACTTCATGGGCAAAACCGAACGTGCGCGCACGCGCGATCTCGCGCACGTACGACGTATTCGCGAAATCGACCTCGAGTTCCTGGCCAGTCTTGTCGACGGCCGGGTGACGAAAGTCGATCGTGAACTTCAGCTTGAAGCCGAAATACGGATCGAGACGCGCGAACTTGTCGCCGTCGCGGATTTCGACCGGCTTCTTCACCTTGATGAAGCGCTTCGGCGCGTTCTGCTCCTCGATGCCCGCGGACTGGATCAGGAACACGAAGGACGCGGCGCTGCCGTCCATGATCGGGATTTCCTCGGCCGTCACGTCGACATAGAGGTTGTCGATGCCGAGGCCGGCGCACGCCGACATCAGGTGCTCGACGGTCGACACGCGCGCTCCATCCTTCTGCAGCACCGACGCGAGCCGCGTGTCGCCGATCGACATCGCGGATGCCGGAATGTCGACAGGCGTGGGCAGGTCGACGCGCGAGAATACGATCCCCGTACCCGGCGCGGCCGGGCGGAGCGTCAGTTCGACCTTGCGGCCCGAGTGGAGACCGATGCCCACGGTCTTCACGATCGATTTGATGGTGCGCTGCTTCAACATGGTGTTCTTCGTCTTGATTGAGAATATCAATCAGGAGTTATATTCGATAGGTGAGATTATAGCGTAATTCCCTATTCGACGCTGTTTGAAACTGCGTATCAATCTGTTTCGACTGGTTACCCGCGCCGATACGGGACGGGCCGATGCCCGGAACGGAGGCGTTTCCGGTCATCGGCCCGTGTTACAACTGCCCTGAGGCCGGTGAGCAGCGTTGCCGGCAGGCAACGGCGCACCGCAGGATCAGGACTTCAACGTCGCGAGCACACTCGCCGCATCGCTCACTTCGAACTTGCCCGGCGCTTCGACGGCCAGCGTCTTGACCACACCGTCGTCGACCACCATCGCGTAGCGCAGGGAACGGATTCCCATGCCACGCGCGGACAAATCCTGCGTCAGCCCCAGCGCATGAGTGAAAGCAGCGCTGCCGTCCGCCATCATGCGCACCTTGCCCGCGGTGTGCAGATCACGTCCCCATGCGCCCATCACGAATGCGTCGTTGACGGACACGCACCAGAGCTCGTCGATGCCCGCCGAGCGCAGTTGCTCGGCGTGCTCGACATAGCCCGGCACATGCCGCGCCGAGCAGGTCGGCGTGAAAGCTCCCGGCAATCCGAAGATCACCACCCGCTTTCCCGCAACCTGGTCGCGCACGCTGAAGGCATTCGACCCCAGCGTGCAGCCTTCGCGCGCGTCGTCGATGAACTCGAACAGTTGCGCGTCGGGCAGCGCGTCGCCCACTTGAATCATGGCTGGTCCCTCATAGCGATACGGTTTTTCAGCGTGTTGCGGACAGCACGGCCCATCCCGCCTCGCTCGAGCGAAGAGGGCACGTTTCCCGGCCCGGCGTCGCATCCGACGCGGCCTGTCGTGGTCCGTGGCATCCGTCACGCCGGCGTTACCGCGGCAAACTTGCCGCGGCTTCGCCTGTGTGCGTCGTCAGTCAGCCTGCTTGCGCAGGAAAGCCGGGATGTCGTACGTGTCGACACCCTTCTCCTGCAGCGCCTGCACGTGCGATGCCGCGGTTTCGCGCGAGTTGCGCCACACCGCCGGCGTATCGAGCGCGCCGTAGTCGGCCGTGCTGACGTGCTGCGGCTGCGCATAGCCGTGCGAGACGCTCACCGGCTGGTTGTCGGTGCCGGTGCGCAGCAGCGTCATCGGAGCCGATTGCTGCTTCTTCGCCGCACGGCCCAGACCCGTCGCCACGACCGTCACGCGCAGCGCATCGCCCATCGCGTCGTCGTACACCGCACCGAAGATCACCGTGGCATCTTCCGCCGCGTAACTCTTGATCGTGTTCATCACTTCGCGCGTTTCCGACAGGCGCAGCGAACGGCTCGACGTGATGTTGACCAGCACGCCGCGCGCGCCCGACAGATCGACGCCTTCGAGCAGCGGGCTCGCCACGGCCTGTTCGGCCGCGAGGCGTGCGCGATCGACGCCGGCGACCGTCGCCGTGCCCATCATCGCCTTGCCCTGCTCGCCCATCACCGTCTTCACGTCTTCGAAGTCGACGTTCACGAGGCCATCGACATTGATGATTTCGGCAATGCCCGCAACCGCGTTGTTCAACACGTCGTCCGCGCACTGGAAGCACTTGTCCATCTCGGCGTCATCGCCCATCACGTCGAACAGCTTGTCGTTCAGGACGACGATCAGCGAGTCGACGTGATCCTCCAGTTGCTGCGAGCCTGCTTCCGCGACGCGCATGCGCTTGCCGCCTTCGAATTCGAACGGCTTGCTGACGACACCAACCGTCAGGATGCCCATCTCCTTCGCGATCTGCGCGACCACCGGCGCCGCGCCCGTGCCCGTGCCGCCACCCATGCCGGCCGTGATGAACACCATGTGCGCGCCACGCAGCGCGTCGGCGATGCGCTCGCGCGCCTCTTCCGCCGCCGCCTTGCCCATTTCCGGCTTCGCGCCGGCGCCGAGGCCCGTGTTGCCGAGCTGGATCACGGACGGTGCGCGCGCACGCGACAGCGCCTGTGCGTCGGTGTTCATCACGATGAAGTCGACGCCCTGCACGCCACGGTTGATCATGTGCTGAACGGCATTGCCGCCAGCGCCGCCAACGCCGACCACCTTGATGATGGTGCCGTTGGTTTCGGTTTCCAGCATTTCGAATTCCATTGTTGCCTCCGTCAAGAAAATAGAACTACTCGGCCGTTATTCGGCAGGAGATCGGGCAACCCCCTGTCGCGCGCCAGCCGCCGGCACCGGCGCGAATTTCGATTCGGTATGTCAAAAGTTGCTCAGGAACCATTCCTTCATCCGCGAGAAGATCTGCCCCGCGTTGCCGGACTGCACGGCGACCTTGCGACCGCGCATGCGCTGTGCACTGCCTTCGACCAGCAGGCCCATCGCCGTCGAGTAGCGCGGGTTGCGCACCACGTCGGCGAGGCCGCCTGCGTATTCCGGCGCGCCGATGCGCACCGGCTTCAGGAAAATGTCTTCGCCGAGCTCGACCATGCCCGGCATCATCGAAGCCCCGCCGGTAATGACCACGCCGGAGCTCAGCAGTTCTTCGTAACCCGACTCGCGCACGACCTGCTGCACGAGCGAGAACAGTTCCTCGACGCGCGGTTCGATCACGGCGGCAAGTGCCTGGCGCGACAGCGTGCGCGGACCGCGTTCGCCGAGGCCCGGCACTTCGACCATCTCGTCCGGATCGGCGAGCGCCTGCTTCGCGATCCCGTAGCCGACCTTGATGTCTTCCGCGTCCGGCGTCGGCGTGCGCAGCGCCATCGCGATGTCGCTCGTGATCTGGTCGCCGGCGATCGGAATCACCGCGGTGTGGCGGATCGCGCCTTCGGCGAAGATCGCGATGTCGGTCGTGCCGCCGCCGACGTCGACCAGCACCACGCCGAGATCCTTCTCGTCTTCAGTCAGCACGGCCAGCGACGACGCGAGCGGCTGCAGGATCAGGTCGTTCACTTCCAGCCCGCAGCGGCGCACGCACTTGACGATGTTCTGCGCGGCGCTGACCGCACCGGTCACGATGTGCACCTTCACCTCGAGGCGGATCCCGCTCATGCCGATCGGCTCGCGCACGTCTTCCTGGCCGTCGATGATGAATTCCTGCGTGAGGATGTGCAGCACCTGCTGGTCGGTCGGGATGTTGATCGCCTTCGCGGTCTCGATCACGCGCGCGACGTCGGTCTGCGTGACTTCCTTGTCCTTGATCGCGACCATCCCGCTCGAGTTGAAGCTGCGGATGTGGCTGCCGGCGATCCCCGTGAACACGTTGGTGATCTTGCAGTCGGCCATCAGCTCGGCTTCCTCGAGCGCGCGCTGGATCGACTGCACGGTGGCCTCGATGTTGACCACCACGCCCTTCTTCAGACCTTTCGACTCGCTCTGGCCGAGGCCGATCACCTCGTAATGGCCTTCGCCCTTCAGCTCGGCGACGATGGCCACCACCTTCGACGTGCCGATGTCGAGGGAAACCAGCAGATCCTTGTAGTCTTTGCTCATAAAGTGCTCTTGCGTGTGATCTCTCGTTACTTCTTGCGCTTGTCGGTATCGGTCAGGAACCGCATGCCTGCCGCACGAATCGCGAATCCGTTCGGATAACGCAGGTCCGCGTACTCGATGTCGTTGCCCCAACGCTCCGTGACGGCCGGCCACGCGGCGACGAGGCGCTGGCTCCGGTCATGCAGCGACTCGCTGTTGCGTTCCTTGCCCAGCTCGACCTGCATGCCGTTCGACAGCTTCACCGTCCACGCGTAGCGCGCCGACAGCGTCACTTCTTCCGGCGCCGCCTTCAGCGGCGCAAACCAGTTCGCGAAGTCGTGATACCGCGTGACGACTTCCTTCGCACTGCCCTCCGGGCCGTCGAACGCGGGCAATTCCTGATCCAGTTCGCCCTGGTTCGCGGTGAACAGCTCGCCGTCGACGCTCACGAGCTGCGCACTGCCCCAGGTCCCGAGCGGTTTGTACTCCTCGAGCGTGACAGCCAGCGCATTCGGCCACACCCGGCGCACGCTCGCGTGGCGCACCCACGGCATCTGCTCGAACGCCGCCCGCGCCGCGTCGAGATCGACCGTGAAGAAATTGCCCTTCAGCCGGCCGACCACGCCTGCACGCACCGTCGGCGAGTTGATGTGCTCGGTGTCGCCATCGATCCGGATTTCGCGCAGCGCGAACGTCGGACGCTGGATCAGCCAGTAGCAGCCGGCCGCCGCCAACACGAGCAGCAACAGCGCGTACAGCGCGCTGGCGGCAAGGTTGAGTTGGCGAACGTTGTTCCACATACGTCGTTCCGTTCCTGCGTCAGTCGTTGAGCGTAAGCGACAGCACCTTCACGACCAGCTCCGAATAGCTGATGCCGATCGAGCGCGCGGCCTTCGGCGGCAGCGAGTGGTCGGTCATCCCGGGGGCCGTGTTCACTTCCAGGAAATACGCGTTGCCGGCGGCGTCGAGCATGAAGTCCGCCCGGCCCCAGTCGGTGCAGCCGAGCACGTCGAACGCGCGGCGCGCGATGCGCTTCAGTTCCGCTTCCTGTTCGGCGGGCAGCCCGCACGGAATCAGGTATTGCGTGTCGTCGGCGACATACTTCGCGTGGTAGTCGTAGAACTCGCCGGCCGGCACGATCTTGATCAGCGGCAGGTCGAGATCGCCGGCGATGCACGCGGTGTATTCGCCGCCGCCTTCGATGCTCTTCTCGACGATCACGATCTTGTCGTGCGTCGCCGCTTCCGACAGTGCGGCGGGCAACGCGTCGGCCGTCTTCACCTTCAGCACCGCGACGCTCGAGCCTTCGCTCGCCGGCTTCACGAACAGCGGCAGGCCGAGCTTCGCGACGATGTCCGCCGCGCGCGCCGCGTAGTCGTCGCCGCGCATCACCGTCTCGAACGGCGGCGTCGGCACGCCCGTCTGCTGCCACACGAGCTTCGTGCGGAACTTGTCGAGGCCGAGCGCCGAGCCGAGCACGCCGCTGCCCGTGTAGCGGATCCCGTAGAAATCGAGTGCGCCCTGGATCTGGCCGTTCTCGCCGTAGCCGCCGTGCAGCGCGTTGAACGCGCGCACGAAGCCTTCGTCCTTCAGCGCCGACAGCGGCCGCTCGGCCGGGTCGAACGGATGCGCGTCGACGCCCGCGTCGCGCAGGCCCTGCAGCACGAGGCGGCCCGAGGTGAGCGACACCTCGCGCTCGGCGGATTCGCCGCCGAACAACACCGCCACCTTGCCGAAACGTTTCGGATCGATCCCGCTCATGTCATGCCTTCTGTTGAGTATGTTGCACGAGCTTCGCCGGCACGCCGCCGATCGAACCCGCGCCCATCGTGATCACCACGTCGCCGTTCTGCGCGACCTTCGCCAATGCATCCGGCACGTCGTCGACCGTCGCGACGAACACCGGGTCAACCTTCCCCACCGCGCGCAGCGCACGCGACAGCGCATCGCCGTTGGCCGTCGCGATCGCCGCTTCGCCCGCGGCATAAACTTCCGTCAGCACCAGCGCGTCGACCGTCGACAGTACGTTGACGAAATCGTCGAAGCAGTCGCGCGTGCGCGTGTAGCGGTGCGGCTGGAACGCCAGCACGAGGCGGCGGCCCGGGAACGCGCCGCGCGCGGCCGCGATCGTCGCGGCCATCTCGACCGGGTGGTGGCCGTAATCGTCGATCAGCGTGTACTGGCCGCCGTCCGCGCTCGGCACCTCGCCGTAGCGCTGGAAGCGCCGGCCGACGCCGTTGAATTCCGCGAGCGCCAGCTGGATCGCGTCGTCCGCCACGCCGAGATCGGTCGCGATCGCGATCGCCGCGAGCGCGTTCTGCACGTTGTGCAGGCCCGGCAGGTTCAGCACCACCGCGAGCGGCGCACGGCCTTCGCGGATCACCGTGAAGTGCATGCGGCCGTCGCGCGCGTCGATGTCTTCCGCGCGCACCTGCGCGTCCGGCGACAGCCCGTAGCGCACGACCGGCTTCGAGATGAACGGGATGATCTGCCGCACGTTCGGATCGTCGACGCACACCACCGCGCTGCCGTAGAACGGCAGGCGCTGCGTGAACTCGATGAACGCCTGCTTGAGCCGCGCGAAATCGTGGCCGTAAGTGTCCATGTGATCGGCGTCGATGTTCGTGATGACTTCGATCACCGGATACAGGTTCAGGAACGACGCGTCCGACTCGTCGGCCTCGGCGACGATGAAGTCGCCCGTGCCGAGCCGCGCGTTCGCGCCGGCGCTGATCAGCCGGCCGCCGATCACGAAGGTCGGGTCGAGGCCGCCTGCCGCGAGCACGCTCGCGACGAGGCTCGTCGTCGTGGTCTTGCCGTGCGTGCCGGCGATCGCGATGCCCTGCTTCAGGCGCATCAGTTCCGCGAGCATCACCGCGCGCTGCACGATCGGCACGCGCTGGCTACGCGCGGCCAGCACCTCGGGGTTGTCCGAGCGCACGGCCGTCGATACGACGACCGCGTTCGCGCCCTCGATGTTCGCCGCGTCGTGGCCGATCGCGATCCGCGCGCCGAGCGCCTCGAGACGGTCGGTCACCGCGTTGCGCGACAGGTCGGAGCCGCTGACCTCGTAGCCGAGGTTGACGAGCACTTCGGCGATGCCGCTCATGCCCGCGCCGCCGATCCCGACGAAATGAATGTGTTTGACGATGTGTTTCATTGCAGTTTTTCCAGGTTCGCGCCGGCCGCCTTCGCGCAGACACGCGCGACTTCGTCGGTGGCCTCGGGCTTCGCCAGCGAGCGCGAACGCTCCGCCATGTCCGCGAGCGACGCCCGCGACTGGCCGCGCAGCCAGTCGGCGAGCAGTTCCGCCGACAGGTCGCGTTGTTGCACCAGCACGGCCGCGCCCGCATCGGCGAGGAACGCGGCGTTGGTCGTCTGGTGGTCGTCGACCGCGTACGGGAACGGCACGAACAGCGCCGCCACGCCCACCGCCGCGATCTCCGACACCGTCATCGCGCCGGAACGGCAGATCACGAGATCCGCCGCCGCGTACGCGCTCGCCATGTCGTCGATGAACGGCACGAGCCGCACGTCTTCGCCGGCCGCGAAACCGGCCGCTTCGTAATTCGCCTTCAGCGCGTCGATGTGCTTCGCGCCGGCCTGGTGCACGACGCGCGGGCGCTCGTCCGGCCTCAGCAGCGCCAGCGCGCGCGGCACGACTTCGTTCAGCGCGGCCGCACCGAGGCTGCCACCGACGACCAGCACGTTCAGCGGGCCGCTGCGCGACGCATAGCGTGCTTTGGGCGGTTCCGTGTGCGCAAGTTCCGCACGAATCGGGTTGCCCGTCCATTCCGCGTGCGGCAGCGCGCCGGGAAACGCGACGAGCACGCGTTTGGCCAGTTTCGCGAGCACCTTGTTGGTCAGGCCCGCGATCGAATTCTGTTCGTGCAGCACGAGCGGACGACCCGACAGCGCGGCCATCACGCCCGCCGGGAACGTGATGTAGCCCCCCATCCCGAGCACGACGTCCGGCCGCACGCGGCGCAGCGCGCCGAGGCTCTGCCAGCATGCGCGCAGCAGGTTGAACGGCAGCGTCAGCTTGGTCTTCAGGCCCTTGCCGCGCAGTCCGCCGAAGCGCACGTATTCCATCGGAATGCCGTGCTTCGGCACGAGCGTCGCTTCCATCCCGGCCGGATTGCCGAGCCACACGACGCGCCAGCCCGCCGCTTCCATCCGGTGCGCGACCGCGAGCCCCGGGAACACGTGGCCCCCGGTGCCGCCTGCCATCACCATCAGCGTGCGTCGCGACGCGGTCATACCTTCCCTCCCCGCATCAGGACGCGATTTTCATAATCGACCCGCAGCAGCACCGCGAGCGCGACACAGTTCAGCAGGATGCCCGAACCGCCATAGCTCACGAGCGGCAGCGTCAGGCCCTTGGTCGGCAGCAGGCCGAGGTTCACGCCCATGTTGATGAACGTCTGCGCGCCGAACCAGATACCGATGCCCTTCGCCGTCAGGCCCGCGAACGTGCGATCGAGCGCGAGCGCCTGGCGGCCGATCTCGAACGCGCGGCGCACGATCCAGTAGAACAGCAGGATCACGACCATCACGCCGACGAAGCCGAGTTCCTCGCCGATCACCGCGAGGATGAAGTCGGTATGCGCTTCGGGCAGGTAGTTCAGCTTCTCGACGCTACCGCCGAGGCCGACGCCGAACCACTCGCCGCGGCCGAACGCGATCAGCGAATGCGTGAGCTGGTACGCCTTGCCCTGCGCATAGCGTTCGTCCCACGGATCGAGATACGCGAAGATCCGCTCGCGGCGCCACGGCGACAGCCATACGAGCATCGTGAAGGTGCCGACCGCCGTCGCGACCAGGCCGCCGAACAGCTTGCCGTTCACGCCGCCGAGGAACAGCACGCCCATCGCGATCGCGGCGACCACCATGAACGCGCCCATGTCCGGCTCGAGCAGCAGCAGCGCGCCGACGAGACCGACCGCGAACGCCATCGGCAGAAAGCCTTTCGCGAAGCTCTGCATGTACTCCTGCTTGCGCACCGTGTAGTTCGCCGCGTAGATCGTCACCGCGAGCTTCATGATTTCCGACGGCTGCATGTTCGTGATGCCGAGCGGAATCCAGCGGCGCGCGCCGTTCACGCCCTTGCCGACGTGCGGGATCAGCACGATCACGAGGCCGACCAGCGCGATCAGGAAGAGATGCGGCGCGTATTTGTCCCAGGTCGACACCGGCACGCGGAACGCGATCACCGCCGCGATGAACGCAACGACGAGCGACACGCAGTGGCGCATCAGGAACGCGTAATCGTGATACGACGCGTATTTCGGCGAATCGGGCATCGCGATCGACGCCGAATACACCATCACGACGCCGAGCCCGAGCAGCGCGATCGCGACCCACAGCAGCGAGTAGTCGAAGTCGAGCATCCGCGAGCGGCTCGGCCGCACGCCGTTGACGACGCTCGCGAGGCCGCCGGTCGCAGCGCGCGTGGCGGACGCGACGCGACCGCCGGCGGCATTGCCGCCGGTGTCGCGCCGGTCGTTGAAACGGGAGACGAGGCGATCGGACCAGCTCATGGCGTCGCTCCTTTGTCGATGGCGACTTCATCCACCGCCGCGCGGAACACCTCCGCGCGATGGGCGTAGTTCCTGAACATGTCGAGGCTCGCGCACGCGGGCGACAGCAGCACCGCATCGCCCGGCTCGGCGAGCTCGGCGGCGGCACGCACCGCGCCTTCGAGCGTCGCGTGGTCCGCGAGCGGCACGCCGGTTTCGGCGAGCGTGTCGCGAATCGCCGGCGCGTCGCGGCCGATCAGCATCACCGCACGACACCAGCGCGCGACCGGCGCGACCAGCGGCGCGAAATCCTGCCCCTTGCCGTCGCCGCCGGCGATCAGCACGATCTTCTGCGCGAGCCCGTCGAGCGCGGCCACCGTCGCGCCGACGTTCGTTCCCTTGCTGTCGTCGACGTAGTCCACGTCGTCGATCGTCGCGATCACTTCGACGCGATGCGCCTCGCCGCGGTATTCGCGCAGCGCGTGCAGCAGCGGCGCTGCGGCCAAGTCGATCGCACGCGCGAGCGCGAACGCGGCCAGCGCGTTCGCCGCGTTGTGCAGCCCGCGGATGCGCAGCGCGTCGACCGGCATCAGGCGCTTCTGCGCGATGTCGGGCGTATGCGCGCCGTCGCGCTTGCGCCGGCGGGTCGTCGTCGTTTCGTCCGGCGCGTCGCGGTCGACCGCTTCGACCAGCCACGCGATACCGTTATCGCGCGACAGCCCGTAGTCGCCGTCCTGCACCGGCTCGTTCAGCCCGAACGTGACCGTGCGCGCCGCATCGGCCGCGCCGGCGGCCGGCGCGAACTTCATCACGGCCGCATCGTCGCGGTTGAGCACGCGCGTGGTCGTCGCGCCGAAGATCCGGCCCTTCGCGGCCGCATACGCGTCGAAGCTGCCGTGCCAGTCGAGGTGATCCTGCGTGATGTTGAGAATCGCGGCCGCGTCGGGCGCGAACGTGCGCGCCGTCTCGAGCTGGAAGCTCGACAGTTCGAGCACCCAGACGTCGGGCAGCGCCGTCTCGTCGATCGCGCCCGCGAGCCGGTCGAGCATCGCCGGGCTGATGTTGCCGGCGACGGCGACCTTCTTGCCCGAACGCCGGCACAGCAGGCCCGTCAGGCTCGTCGTCGTGGTCTTGCCGTTGGTGCCGGTGATCGCGAGCACCTTCGGCTGGTAGCCGCTCGTGCCGAGCGCGCGCAGCGCCTGCGCGAAGAATTCCAGTTCGCCCCAGACCGCGATCGCGCGCTCGTTCGCGGCCGCGATCAGCGCCGCCAGCGCAGGTTCGAGCGGCGACAGGCCGGGGCTCAGCCCGACGATCTCGACGCCGCCGTCGAGCAGCGCGGGCGTGAACGGCCCGCCGACGAACTCCGCATCGATGCCTTCGGCCTGCAGCGCGGCAAGGTTCGGCGGCGCCTCGCGGGTATCGGCAATACGCAGCCGGCACCCGTGCCTCGCGCACCACCGCGCGATCGCGAGACCCGATTCACCGAGCCCCAGTACGAGCACCATCGGCCGCTGCCGATCTCCAAACATCTCGCCAGACATCCTTGTTACCTTTCCTTTACCGCAGCTTGAGGGTGGACAGACCGAACAGGCACAGCATCAGCGTGATGATCCAGAAACGCACCACCACCTGCGTTTCCTTCCAGCCGGACAATTCGAAATGGTGATGCAGCGGCGCCATCTTCAGCAGGCGCCGCCCTTCGCCGTAGCGCTTCTTCGTGTACTTGAACCACGACACCTGCAGCATCACCGACAGCGTTTCCGCGACGAAGATGCCGCCCATGATGAACAGCACGATTTCCTGGCGCACGATCACCGCGACCGTGCCGAGCGCGCCGCCGAGCGCCAGCGCGCCGACGTCTCCCATGAACACCTGCGCGGGGTGCGTGTTGTACCAGAGGAACGCGAGCCCTGCCCCGCCCATCGCAGAACAGAAGATCAGCAGTTCACCGGCGCCCGGGATGTGCGGGAACAGCAGGTATTTCGAATAGACCGAGCTGCCCATCACGTACGCGAACACGCCGAGCGACCCGCCGACCAGCACGACCGGCATGATCACGAGCCCGTCGAGGCCGTCGGTCAGGTTCACCGCGTTGCTCGCGCCGACGATCACGAAATACGTCAGCACGATGAAGCCCCAGACGCCCAGCGGATAGCTGATCGACTTCAGGAACGGCAGCATCAGGTCGGCCCGCGCCGGCAGCCCCATCGACAGGCCGCTCCTCACCCACGCCATGAACAGGTCGAACACGCGCACGTTGTTCGCCTCGGACACGCTGAATGCGAGGTAGACCGCCGCGAACAGCCCGATCACCGACTGCCAGAAATACTTTTCGCGCGACGACATCCCGCGCGGGTCCTTGTAGACGACCTTGCGGTAGTCGTCGACCCAGCCAATCACGCCGAAGCCGAACGTGACGAGCATCACGATCCAGATGAAACGGTTCGTCAGGTCGCCCCACAGCAGCGTCGCGACCGCGATGCCGATCAGGATCAGCACGCCGCCCATCGTCGGCGTGCCGGACTTGACGAGATGGCTTTGCGGGCCGTCCTTGCGCACGGCCTGCCCGACCTTCATTTGCGTCAGCTTGCGGATCACCCACGGTCCGCACACGAGCCCGATACCGAGCGCGGTGATGGTAGCCATCACCGCGCGGAACGTCAGGTACGTGAACAAGCGCAAAAAGCTTGCGTCTCCCTGCAGCCATTGCGCCAGCGCCAGCAGCATGCTTCCTTCCTTCTACTCAGTGTGCAGCGGGCACCGTGCCCGCCGCGGGTTGGTTCGTCAGCGCGTCGACCACGCGCTCCATCTTCATGTACCGCGAGCCCTTCACGAGCACCGTCGCCCGCGCGCCATAGCCCGCCGCGAGCAGCGCCGTCACCAGCGCGCCGACGTCGCCGAAGTGGCGGGCCGTCTCGCCGTACGCCGTGCACGCATCGCGCGACGCATCGCCGAGCGCGAACAGCGCATCGATGCCGCGCTCGCGCGCATACGCACCGATCTCCCGGTGAAACGCCGGGCCTTCGTCGCCGACTTCACCCATGTCGCCGATCACCAGCACGCGCGGCGCCGGATGGGCAGCAAGCACGTCGATCGCCGCACGCATCGAATCGGGGTTCGCGTTGTACGTATCGTCGACGACCGTCGCGCCCGCGAGGCTGCCGGCGATCGCCTGCTTCACCTGGAGCCGGCCCTTGACCGGTTCGAACGACTCGAGGCCCTGCTTGATCGCCGACAGTTCGACACCCGCGCCCAGCGCCGCGGCCGTCGCGGCCAGCGCGTTGCGCGCGTTGTGCTCGCCGAGCGCACGCAACCGCACCGTGACGGCGCCCGCCGGCGTGTCGATCGCGAGTTCGCCGCCGTGAAGGCGACCGACGACCTGCGCATCGTTCTGCCGTTCGGCGTCGTGCAGTGCGAAATCGAGGATCCGGTTGCCGGTCGCCGCGACGCGCCAGATGCCCGCGTACGCATCGTCGGCCGGGAACACCGCGACGCCGTCCGGCGGCAGCGCGTGGATCACGGCCGCGTGTTCGAGCGCGACGGCTTCGACCGTCGCCATGAATTCCTGGTGTTCGCGCTGCGCGTTGTTGACGAGCGCGACCGTGGGCGCGGTGAGGCGCGCCAGAACTTCGGTCTCGCCCGGGTGGTTCATGCCGATCTCGATCACTGCGAGGCGATGCGCGGTCGACAGGCGCAGCAACGTCAGCGGCAGCCCGACGTCGTTGTTCAGGTTGCCGGCCGTCGCGAGCCGCGCGTCGGTACCGACCGCCGCGGCGAAGATCGACGCGATCATTTCCTTGACGGTCGTCTTGCCGTTGCTGCCCGTCACCGCGACGAGCGGCAGCGCGAATCGTTTGCGCCAGCCGTGCGCGAGCGCGCCGAGCGCGGCACGCGTTTCGCCGCCTTCGATCGCCGGCATCGCGAGACCCGCCGGCACGTGTGCGACGAGCGCCGCCGACGCGCCGCACGCGGCCACGTCGCCGAGGAAGTCGTGCGCGTCGAAGCGCTCGCCCTTCAGCGCGACGAACAGGTCGCCAGGGCCGACCGTGCGGCTGTCCGTCGACACGCGCTCGAACGTGGTGTCCGGATCGCCGTGGACGGTGGCGCCGGGAATCAGGCGGGCGGCTTCGCCCAGACTGAGCATCGTCATTCGCCGCCTCCCTTGCCATGCGTCGCGCGTGCCGCGAGTGCGAGCCGCGCGTGATCCTGATCGGAGAACGTGCGCTTCTTGCCCATGATTTCCTGCGTTGCCTCGTGCCCCTTGCCGGCCAGCACGACGACATCCTCGCGGGCGGCGCCGCGCACGGCCTGCAGGATCGCGCTCGCGCGATCCTCGATGCGGCGTGCGCGATCGGGCGCGGTCATGCCCGCGATGACCTGGTCGATGATGCGCTGCGGATCCTCGCTGCGCGGGTTGTCGCTCGTGACGACGACTTCGTCGGCGAGCCGCTCGGCGATCGCGCCCATCAGCGGACGCTTGGTCGCATCGCGATCGCCGCCGCAGCCGAACATGCAGACGAGCCGTCCGCCGCGCGCCGCCGCGATCGGGCGCAACGCGTCGAGCGTCTTCTCGAGCGCGTCGGGCGTATGTGCATAGTCGATCACGACCAGCGGTTCATCGTTCGCCAGCCGGCCGCCAAGGCGCTGCATGCGGCCGTTGACGGACTCGAGCCGCGCAATTTCCGCGACCGCCGCGTCGAACGGCAAGTCGGCCGCGAGCAGCGAGCCGAGCACCGCGAGCAGGTTGCTGACGTTGAAGGTGCCGAGCGTGCCGACCTCGATGTCCGCGTCGCCCCACGACGAGCGCAGGCGGAATGCCGTGCCCGTGGCGGTCGCGCGCACGTCGAGCGCGACCAGCTCGCGATCGGCGTCGGCTGCGTGCACGTCGCCGATCCCGTAGGCGATCGTGCGCACGCGGCCGGCCAGCTTCTCGAGCAGGCGGCGGCCGGCTGCGTCGTCGCGATTGACGACCGCCGCGCGCAGGCCACGCCATGCGAACAGCTTCGACTTCGAGGCTTCGTACGCATCGAACGTGCCGTGATAGTCGAGGTGATCCTGCGTGAGGTTCGTGAACACGGCGATGTCGAATGCCGTGCCGTTCACGCGGCCCTGGTGCAGCGCGTGCGATGACACTTCCATCGCGACGGCCTTTGCGCCCGCGTCGTGCAGTTGCGCGAGGCTGCGCTGCAGCTGCGGCGCGTCCGGCGTCGTGAAGCCGGTCGGCACCAGCTGCCCCGGCATGCCGCTGCCGAGCGTGCCGATCAGCGCGCACGGCTGGTGCAGCGCCGTCAGCGCGGCCGCGATCCAGTGCGTGCACGACGTCTTGCCGTTGGTGCCGGTCACGCCGATGGCGAGCAGACTGTCGCTCGGGTCGCCGTACCAGCCGCTGGCGATCTCACCGGCCAGCTGGTCGAGCGCCGGCACCGCGAGTGCGACGGGTGCGACCGGCGCGGCTGCAAGGCCTTCCGGCTGATACAGCACGGCGGCCGCACCGCGGGAGACGGCCTCGGCAATGAAGGCGCGATTGTCTGCCCCGTCGACCGCATAGCCGAGAAACACGTCGCCTGCCTGCAGGCTGCGCGTGTCGGCATGCAGTTGCGCCGCGGGGGCCACATGCTGGCGCAGCCACGCAAGCGCGGCCGCGATCTGCTGATGCGCCGGATGGGAACTGCGAGCGGCGCTCATCGAACAACTCCTGGTGAATTACGTGTCGTGCTGGATACGATCATATGCTTCGCACTGCCGCCGGCGGCGAGCTTTTGCGGGCCCGTCTTGGCGGGCGTGCCCGGCGTGTCGTCGGACACGACCAGTTGCTTGATCGGCATGTTCGGCGGCACGTTCAGCGCACGCATCGTGTCGCCCGCGATCGCCGAGAATACGGGGCCCGACACCTGGCCGCCGAAGTGGCTGCCGGCGGTCGGCTCGTCGACCGACACCGCGATCACGACGCGCGGATTCGGCATCGGCGCCATCCCGACGAACGACGCGCGGTACTTGCGCGTGTAGCCGTGACCCTCATGCTTGTACGCGGTACCGCTCTTGCCGCCGACCCGATAACCCGGCACGGCCGCATCCGGCGACGTGCCGCCCGGCGCGACCACCGTCTCGAGCATCGCGCGCACTTCGCGCGCGGTGGTCGGGTTGAACACCTGCGTGCCCACGATCGGCTGATTGGGGTCGGTCTTGAAAATGGTCACGGGCATCAGCTCGCCGTCGTGCGCGATCGCCGTGTAGGCGCGTGCGAGCTGGAACAGCGACACCGACAGGCCGTAGCCGTACGACATCGTCGCCTGCTCGATGCGCCGCCAGTTCTTCCACGGACGCAGGCGGCCGGCCACCGCGCCCGGGAACCCGACCTTCGGCGCCTGACCGAGGCCGATGCTCGTATACATATTCCACATTTCCTCGGGCCGCATCGTCATCGCGATCTTCGTCGCGCCGATGTTGCTCGACTTCTGGATCACGCCGCCGACCGTCAGCGTGCCGAAACCCGCGTCGTCGGTGATCGGCGCGCCATCGAGCACGAAATGCCCGTTGCCCGTTTCGACGAGCGTGTTCGGCGTCACGCGGTGCAGGTCGAGCGCGAGCGACACCGTAAACGGCTTCATGATCGAGCCCGGCTCGAACACGTCGGTCATGATCCGGTTGCGCAACTGCTCGCCCGTCATGCGCGAACGGTCGTTCGGGTTGTAGGTCGGGTAGTTGACGAGCGCGAGCACCTCGCCGGTACGCACGTCGACCACCATCGCCGCGCCGGCCTTCGCCTTGAACTTCTCGACGGCGGCCTTCAGGTTCGCATACGCGATGTACTGGATCTTGCTGTCGATCGACAGGTCGACGTCCGTCCCGTTGTGCGGCGGGATCTGCTCGGCGACGTCCTCGACGATGTGCCCCATCCGGTCCTTGATCACGCGGCGCACGCCGGACGTGCCGGACAGCATCTTCTGGTCGCCGAGCTCGACGCCTTCCTGCCCTTCGTCCTCGACGTTCGTGAAGCCGATCAGGTGAGCAGTGATCTCGCCTTCCGGATAGAAACGCTTGTATTCGTTGCGCTGATAGACGCCGGGGATGTCGAGCGCGGCGACCTTGTCCGCGATGTCGATCGGCACCTGGCGCTTCACGTAGACGAATCCCTTGTCTTCCGACAGCTTCACGCGCAGTTCCTTCGGCGTCATGCCGAGGAGCTTGCCGAGCTGATTGACCTTGTCCGCGCCGAGATCGTCCGGCACGGCATCCGGAATCGCCCAGATCGCGCGCACGGGCAGGCTCGTCGCGAGCACGAGCCCGTTACGGTCGAGGATCTTGCCGCGCGTGGCCGGCAGCTCGATCGTGCGCTGGTAGCGGCTTTCGCCCTGCTTCTGATAGAACGCGTTGCCGGGCCCCTGGATCCAGAACGCCCGCGCGGCCAGTGCGACGAACGCCATGAACAGCAGGAACACGACGAATTTCGAGCGCCACATCGGCAGGTGCACGCCGAGCACGGGGCTCGACGAGAATTTCACGTCCTGGCGCTTTTGTGCCGGCTTCATCGCGCGCCTCCCCCGCCCTTGGCGGCCGTCTCGGCCGAAGCCGGAATCGGTGCGTCGATCGCCTTCACGGCGCCCGGCGGCAGCGTCAGGTATTGGGTGCGACCCGTCGTGATCGCCTGCATCTTCAGCGAATCGTTCGCGAGTTGCTCGATACGCGACGTCTTCGACAGCGCGCTCTGCTGATATTGAAGCTGCGCGTAGTCCTGCTGGAGCTGACGCTCCTGCGACTGCGCACGCTGCAGCTGGATGAAGATCTGGCGCTGCTGGTTCGTCGAATTGACGACCGACAGCGCGCAGCCCATCACGATGATCAGCAGGAAGATATTGAAGCGGCTCATGGCGTGACGCGCTCCGCGATGCGCATCACGGCCGACCGGGCGCGCGGATTCGCGGCAACTTCCGCTTCGCTCGGAAACTGGCGGCTGATGATCTTGAGCGGCGGGCTCGGGAGGTCGACGGCGCGGATCGGCAGGCGACGATCGACCGCAGGCGCGCTCGCGTGCGCCTGCATGAATCGCTTGACGATCCGGTCCTCGAGTGAATGAAAGCTGATGACCACCAGCCGCCCCCCTTGCTCCAGCAACGACAATGCCGTGTCTAGTACGACTTGCAGGTCCGCAAGCTCTTGATTGACGTGAATCCGTATAGCCTGAAAGGTGCGGGTTGCCGGATCCTTGCCCTTCTCACGGGTTTTGACGACGTTACCCACGATTTGGGCAAGCTCGCCCGTGGTGTCGAGAGGCCCAAGACGGTCGGACTCTGCCCGGCGAGCAACAAGCGCCTTTGCAATCTGAAAAGCAAACCGTTCTTCCCCATAATCCCGTATCACCTCCGTCAATTCCTGCACCGAAGCCCGCGCGAGCCACTCGGCCGCCGACTCGCCGCGCGTCGGATCCATTCGCATGTCCAGCGGGCCATCCGCGCGAAAGCTGAAGCCGCGCGCCGGATCGTCCACCTGCGGCGAGGACACGCCCAGGTCCAGCAACACACCCGACACCTTCTCGACGCCGCGCGCCGCAAGCGCGTCGCGCATCGATGCAAAGCTGTCATGCACGATCGAGAAGCGCGCATCCTCGATGCGCTGCGCCGTCTCGATCGCCCTCGGATCCTTGTCGAACGCGATCAGCCGGCCGGCCGCCGCCAGCCGCGCGAGCACCGCGCGGCTGTGACCGCCGCGCCCGAACGTACCGTCGACATAAATGCCGTCCGGCCGCGTCACGAGCGAATCGACCGCTTCGTCCAGAAGCACGGTCCGATGCTGCAATTCGTTTCCCATCGCGGGCGTCTCCGTCACCGCAATCAGAACGTGAAATTCTTCAGCGCGTCGGGCATGCCCTGCGCCATCGCTGCCTGCTCCTTCGCGATGTAGGTCTGCGAATCCCACAGCTCGAAGTGACTACCCATTCCCAACAACATGACTTCCTTTTCCAGTCCGGCCGCCATCCGCAGCTCGGGCGATACGAGAATCCGGCCCGCGCTGTCGAGATCGACATCCATTGCATTGCCGAGAAAGATCCGCCGCCACCAATGTGCATCCATCGGCAGCGCGGCGATCTTGGCGCGGAATACCTCCCATTCGGGGCGCGGAAACAGCAACAGGCAGCCGTCCGGGTGCTTGGTCACAGTCACCCGTCCTTCTGCCTGTCCTTGCAGCGCTTCGCGATAGCGAGCCGGCACCGACATCCGCCCTTTCGCATCGAGCGTCAGCGCCGACGCCCCTTGGAACACTTTCCGCTCTCCCGTTCAGGGCACCGAAGCACCCGCTCAACGCTCAAGAATTTAGCCCGAATAGCCCGCCAAATCACACAAAAATACACTTTCTCACACTGTCTCCCACTTTAGAGGAAGGGTTTGGCACGGTCAAGGGAGCGGCCCGGTTTTTTGACGAATTTTGTTAGTTAGAACAAGGACTTACGCGCACATGCTCATGCGGCCCCTCATACCAAAAACCGTTATAAATGAATGAGCTAGTGCAACTTGTGAAGGTGATACGTGAGAAAGGCGGGCCAGACTGGCGTGCGGACGGGGCTTTCGGGGGCGGGAAAACGCGGAAAAAACGGGCGGTATCGATGGGTGACGGAGGTGGGCGGCGTCATGCGCCGCCCACCTCCGAATGTCACAGATAGTATGCAGTGCTCGTCATGACTTTCGACGCGGCGCGCATCAGCATCCGTGCGGGCAGCGGCAGTTCGATCCCGCCGGCATCGGTCGCGGCCTTGCCGTGCTTCACCTCGTCGAGCCGCATCTGCTCGACGATCGCGCGCGACGCCGTGTCGGTCGCCGGCAGCTCGGACAGGTGCCCGTCGAGGTGGCTCTCGACCTGACGCTCCGTCTCCGCCATGAAGCCGAGGCTGACCTTGTCGCCCAGCGTGCCGGCGACGACACCGATCGCGAGCGCGCCGGCGTACCACAGCGGGTTGAGCAGGCTCGGACGCGAATCGAGTTCCTTCAGCCGGTGCGCGGTCCACGCGAGATGATCTTCCTCCTCGCGCGCGGCTTCCTCGAACATCGCCTTCGACGACGACGAGCGCGCGGTCAGCTTCTGCGCCTGATAAAGCGCCTGCGCACAGACCTCGCCGACGTGGTTCACGCGCATCAGCCCTGCGGCATGCGTGCGCTCCGCGGGGGTCAGTTCGCCGGCCGGCGGCTCCGCCGGCGCGGGCACTGGGCGGCTCATCCGGCTAATGCCGGTCAGCGATCGCAGGCCGCGATCGAATTCGCTGATCAGTTCGTCCAACACCATCCTGTTCTCCTGGCTGCGTGCGCTGCCGCGGGCGGCAACGGCACGTGCTCCGCTACGTAACCGACTTGATTATTCAGCGGAAATTGCGGTTAACCCGTGATTTTAACCATTGTTGCATAAAGGAAACATGGGAACCTTGAGCCACGGCATTTCGCTTTGTCGGAAAAATCGGCTTTGCTACATTACGTGCGACTTCTTGCGAAGTTGATGGGGCCCGTCAACACACCATAACTATCCGCCCCGCCAAAAAAATTCAGTGATTCTTGGAGATCCGTTAATGAAAAAGTCGCTTCTCGCGCTCGTCGCGCTGGGCGCGTTTGCTGGCGCTGCACATGCGCAAAGCAGCGTGACGCTTTACGGCATCATCGATGAAGGCTTCATCTTCAACAACAACGCCAAGGGCGGCCACCTGTACGGCCTGGCAAGCGGCGTGATGCAAGGCAGCCGCTTCGGCCTGCGCGGCACCGAAGATCTGGGCAGCGGCCTGAAGGCAATCTTCGTGCTCGAGAACGGTTTTGACGTCAACTCCGGCAAGCTCGGCCAGGGCGGCCTGATGTTCGGCCGCCAGGCTTACGTCGGCCTGTCGAGCCAGTACGGTACGGTCACGCTGGGTCGCCAGTACGACTCCGTCGTCGACTTCGTCGGCCCGCTCGAGGCAGGCGACCAGTGGGGCGGCTACATCGCCGCTCACCCGGGCGACCTCGACAACTTCAACAACGCTTACCGTGTGAACAACGCGGTCAAGTACACGAGCCCGACCTACGGCGGCTTCTCGTTCGGCGGCCTGTACAGCTTCGGCGGTCAAGCCGGCCAGTTCTCGAAGAACCAGGTCTGGTCGCTCGGCGCCGGTTACAACAACGGCCCGCTGGTGTTGGGTGTCGGCTACTTGAACGCACGTACGCCGGCGAACTTCGGCGGCATGTTCAATACGGGCGCGTCGGCTGCGGCGACGGCCGTGTCGTCGCCGGTCTACGGCGCGTATGCGAACAGCGCGAACACGTACCAGGTCATCGGTGCGGGCGGCGCATACACGTTCGGCGCAGCGACGATCGGCGCGACGTACTCGAACACGAAGTTCAAGGGCTTCTCGGTCGGTCCGTTCGTGAACCAGACCGCGACCTTCAACAACGGCGAAATCAACTTCAAGTATCAGTTGACCCCGGCATTGATCGTCGGTGCGGCGTACGACTACACGCAAGGCAGCAAGATCGACGGCAACTCGGCAGCCAAGTACCACCAGGGCTCGCTGGGCGTCGACTACTTCCTGTCGAAGCGCACGGACGTCTACGTGATCGGCGTGTACCAGCATGCATCGGGCAACACGCTCGACTCGGCAGGCAACGTCGTTCAGGCACATGCTTCGATCAACGGTCTCGATCCGTCGACGACCAGCAACCAGGTCGCGGCGCGTGTCGGTATCCGTCACAAGTTCTAATCAGCTTGCCTGACAAGCCGCAGCATCTTGAAGGCGCCTTCGGGCGCCTTTTCTTTTGGGGCTGCGAAGCGGTGTGCGGTGTGCGCGGAATGATCGCCGGGTCACGCGCTCTTGGCGACGAATCGTTCGCGACGCTGACTCGACACGAACGCCACCATTTGCCGACTCCGGCGTGCAGCGAAGTGCCGCCCCGTTCGAATCGAATCGGCGGCGGGCGGCCCGACCGGGGCGCTCCGCCCGCCGCGGCGCGCCCGGACGAACGCGCGCCGTTCCGATATGGCGCGGCAGCCCTGATGCCGCACCACAAACAAAAGAGCCCGGCACAGACCGGGCTCCTTCGTTCGACTTGAGTGTTACGCGCGTCCGTCGCGCAGCTCGCGCCGCAGGATCTTGCCGACGTTCGTCTTCGGCAGCTCCGTGCGGAACTCGACGAGTTTCGGCCGCTTGTAACCGGTGAGCCGCTCCTTGCAGTACGCGAGGATGTCCTTGTCGGTCAGCGCCGGATCCTTCTTCACGACGAACAGCTTCACGGCTTCGCCCGAATGCTCGTCTGGCACGCCGACCGCCGCCACCTCGAACACGCCCGGGTGCGACGCCACCACGTCCTCGACCTCGTTCGGATACACGTTGAAACCGGATACCAGGATCATGTCCTTCTTCCGGTCGACGATTTTCACGTAACCGCGCGCGTCCATCACGCCGACGTCACCGGTCTTGAAGAAACCGTCCGCGAACATGACCTTCGCGGTTTCTTCCGGGCGGTTCCAGTAGCCGGCCATGACCTGCGGCCCGCGGATGCAGATCTCGCCCGGCTCGCCGAGCGCGACGTCGTTGCCGGCGTCGTCGCGGATGGCAATTTCGGTCGACGGCAGCGGCAGGCCGATCGTCCCGCTGTACTCGGTCGCCGTCACGGGGTTGCAGGTCGCGACCGGCGACGTTTCGGACAGGCCGTACCCTTCGATGATCGCCGTTTGGGTCTTCTCGTACCAGCGCTTCGCGACGCCTTCCTGGATCGCCATGCCACCGCCGTTGGCGATCACGAGCTTCGACAGGTCGAGCTGGTTGAATTCGGGATGGTTCAGCATTGCGTTGTACAGCGTGTTGACGGCGGGAATCGTCGAAATCTGGTATCCCTTCAGTTCCTTGATCATGCCGCCGATGTCGCGCGGATTCGGAATCAGGATGCCCATGCCGCCCGTGCGCATCGTCAGGAAGCCGCAGACCGTCAGCGCGAACACGTGATAGAGCGGCAGCGCGACTACCGTCACGAATTGCTTCACCTCCGGGTACTTCGCGTGCGCGGGATGGTGCCAGGCGCCGGCCTGCAGCACGTTCGACACGATGTTCCGGTGCAGCAGCGTCGCGCCCTTCGCGACACCCGTCGTACCGCCCGTGTACTGGAGGAACGCGACGTCGTCTGGGCCGATCTTCGGCGGCTTGAAGGTCTGCCGCGCCCCTTCGGACAGCGCGGCCTTGAAGCGCGTGAACGACGGGAGCTGCCAGGCCGGCACCATCTTCTTCACGTTGCGTACGACGTAATTGACGAGCCAGCCCTTGATGCCCAGCAGGTCGCCCATCGACGCGACCACGACATGCTTGACGTCGGTATTGGCGATAACGGCCTGCAACGTCGACGCGAAATTCTCGAGAATGACGATCGCCTCGGCCCCGCTGTCCTTCAGCTGATGTTCGAGCTCGCGCGGCGTATAGAGCGGGTTGACGTTGACGACGGTGTAGCCCGCGCGGAGCACGGCAACGATCGCCACCGGGTACTGCAGCACGTTCGGCATCATGAGCGCGACGCGTGCGCCGCGCTTCAGGCCACGCGACTGCAGCCACGCGCCGAACCGGCGTGACAGTGCATCGAGTTCGCCGTACGTGATGCTCTTGCCCATGCAGACGAACGCCTTGCGGTCGCGATACTGCCTGAAGCTCTCGTCGAGGAGATCCGGGACGGAAGGATATGGAGACGCGTCGATTTCGGCTGGAACGCCGGGTGGGTACGATTTCAGCCAAATTTTATCCATACCGCGCGTCTCCTCACTGATTTTCGAATGGTCGTGCTAAAACGCATCGTAGCGGCTCGCCCGTCCTGAGACAACAGGGTTAGATGTCCACTTCGAACTTTCGAACGCATTCGTCCGATCATATCTGGAAGTTCCGTCAAGTCCGCTCAACTTCCACCAAACAATCGTAAAAGGTCGCCGAGTTGCCGAGGTCGGTCAGCGCCTGACTCGTCACTTCGTTCGTGTTCCGACCGTCCGCCGACAATTTCTTCCACCAGATCGACAGTCCGACGACGAGCCCCGCCCGCGCGCGATCAGTCACTCTTGCGACCGCCTGCATCGATCCGCGGTCGTTGAATATGCGTACGACGTCGCCCTCCGCGATGCCGCGCGCATCGGCGTCGGCCGGGTGAATATCGAGATGCGGCTGGCCTTCCGTGCTGCGCAGGCTGTCCACGTTCACGAACGTGCTGTTCAGGAAGTGCCGGGCCGGCGGCGAAATCATCGCGAGCGGGTAGCGGGCGGCGAGTTCAGGCGCCGCCTCCGCCGATTCGAACGGCGGCAGGTAATCGGGCACCGGGTCCATGCCCATCTGCTCGAGTCGCGCGCTGTAGAATTCGCATTTGCCGGACGGTGTGCGAAAGCCGCCATTCGCGAAAGGCGCGTCCGCAACCTTGAGCTTCAGCCAGCCGGCACGCTTCAACGTCTCCCAGTCGCTGTCGAGTGCCGGATCGTCCCAGCGAAGCGCCGCCTGCGCGACCTCTTCGTCGCTGTGATAAAGCGCGGGCTCGTCCAGCCCCATGCTGCGCGCAATGCCGCGAAAGATTTCGGTGTTCGGTCGTGCGTCGCCGACCGGCGGAATCGCCGGCAGATTCGCCATCACATAGGTGTGGCCGTACGACTTGTGGACGTCGAGATGCTCGAGCTGCGTCGTGGCCGGCAACACAATGTCGGCGAAGTCGACGGTATCTGTCTTGAAGTGCTCGAGAACGACCGTGAACAGGTCTTCGCGCGCGAACCCGGCGGCGACTTTCGACGAGTCGGGGGCAACCGCAACCGGATTCGAGTTGTAGACGATCACTGCTTCGACCTTCGGCCCGAAAGTCGCGTCGCCCGGATGCAGCAGTGCATCGCCGATGGCATTCATGTTGATGATGCGCGGCAGTTTCTGCGGCCAGCCGGGCATCAGATCGGGGCGCAGCAGCGCCGCCTGATTGACCGGTGCAGATTCCGACGACGACAGCAGCAGCCCGCCGGCCCGGTCGCGCCACGCGCCCGTCAGCGCAGGCAGGCTCGCAATCGCGCGCACGGCGTTGCCGCCCCCGCGCACGCGCTGCATGCCGTAATTGAGGCGGATCGATGCCTTGCGGGTCGCGCCGTAACGACGTGCGAGTTCGATCAGTTCCGACGCCTCGATGCCGCAGATTTGCGCGACACGCTCCGGCGGATAGGACAGGGCTCGCGCCTTGAGCGCATCGAAGCCGAGCGTATGGCGTGCGATGTAGTCGTGATCGAGCAGATCCTCGGTGATCAGTACATGCATCATGCCGAGTGCGAACGCTCCGTCGGTGCCCGGTTTCAATGCGATGTGCTGATGGCATTTCTCTGCCGTCAGCGAGCGGTAGGGATCGATTGCGACGAGACGGGCGCCGCGACGCTTGGCTTCCTGCGCACGGGTCCAGAAATGCAGGCTGGAGGCGATCGGGTTGGCGCCCCAGATCAGGATCAACTCGCTTTCCTCGAAATGCTCGAGATGCATGCCGACGCTTCCGCCATACGTATAGCGCAGCCCTGCTGCGCCGGCCGCCGCGCAGATGGCCCGCTCGAGCCGGGACGCACCGAGTTTATGGAAGAACCGCTGGGCGATGCCTTCGCCCTGCACGAGCCCCATCGTTCCCGCGTAGCTGTACGGCAGGATCGCCTCCGGCGCGCGCGCGGCGATTTCGCCGAGACGACGACCGATCTCGTCGAATGCTTCGCTCCAGCTGATCGGCACGAAGCGCCCCTCCCCCTTCGCGCCCACGCGCTTGAGGGGAACAGTGAGTCGGTCGGGATGATGAACGCGGTCGGCGTATCGGCTGACTTTCGTACACAGCACGCCTTGCGTCGGCGGATGGTCGGGATCGCCCGCGACCTTGATCGCCCGACCGTTTTCGACGGTCACACGCATTGCGCACGTGTCCGGACAATCGTGCGGGCATACGGCCCGAGCTATCTGAGTGGCGGCGTTCATCGTTCTGGATGCTACTGGGGTGGAGATTCGCAAATTCTACGTGGCCACGCCGAATAAGGCGTCATTTCGCACGAGTTTCCGGCCTATTTGGCTAAAAAGCGGAGGCGGCGGATGGCGAATATCGATACGGGACGAACTTTGAAAAGTCGGTGCGACGATGTGGAGCGGGTATGAATGGTGCCAGGCCAGCGGCTTCGCCGAGTTCGCGCGAGTCGATTATTGACCGAAGATAGAAGCGAACAGGCGGGCGAATGGTCCTGGAGGATGGAAAGTGGATATGCGTTGCGGCTTGAGCAAAAAACGGGAGAGATTCGACGGCCTGAGATCGCGTATTTCTTTGCCGCAAATGCAAAAACCCCCGCCTTTTCGGGCGGGGGTTTCTGGCTTAGGGAGCCTGACGATTACCTACTTTCACACGGGAATCCGCACTATCATCGGCGTAGAGTCGTTTCACGGTCCTGTTCGGGATGGGAAGGGGTGGGACCGACTCGCTATGGTCATCAGGCAAAGAGGGTTGTCACGTTGCTTCGCAACGCGACCAATCTGGGAAGAAGCAGTAATTTTGAGTTGTGTGTATCACACACGAGAATCCAACTTGTCGCTCTGGATCTTGCGGCCGGTGCTGTCGCACGGCGCCGATCTACAAGGCAGACTTGTTATAGGATCAAGCCTTACGGGCAATTAGTATCAGTTAGCTGAACGCATTACTGCGCTTACACACCTGA